>JADFZT010000083.1 GCA_015232395.1 Magnetococcales bacterium
TCTTGACTCCGATTATGGATTTGATTGAAACGTCAATATTTTCAAGAGGATGCCTTGGAGCTTGACGTGTCCCTGCACCCATAGCGATCAAGTGCGCCTGTCTGCCACTGAAAAAGCCAAGTGGAGAGTGGGCATTTCAAGGTTAAAATGATGAGCTGTTGAAAAAATGGCGGGACATCAAAAAGGCGGGACATCAGAAAGGCATAGTATAAAAATAAAACAGCTCCAAACGCCAGAACAAACCCTGGCCGACTCAGTCAGTCTATTGAATGCTCCCCATCATTTCGACCAAAATTCACTCTTCCCAGCCCGGAAACATGCCCGACAGTTTCAACACAACCCCCTGATCCTTACCCGGACGCCCCAACACTTTCAGTAAATTTTTCAAGCCCCGGTCAGACATATCCCGGGGAGTGAGGGTGCCATCCAGGCGATAGCGGCCACTCCACTCCAAACGCAACGTCAGATCCGCCAGAATATCGCTGTCCAGATCCCGGATCACCACATCCATCCCCTCCCCCCGGGTCAGGGCATCCATCCGGTATTGGCCCAGCTTGCGATTGAGGGGGGGGCCTACGGAGACATCGTGGAGAAGGGCCTGACCGGTCAGGGTTTCAATCCCGGCCTCAGCCAGCGCCACCTCTTCCAGGGTGAGGCTCATCTCCCCGCTGATGCCCGCCGGCAGATCCAGCTGTAACTGGCGGATGGTTTTGTCCAAAGCCAGATCCGCCGTCACTCCGGTGAGTTTCAGGCCATCCAACCCCCCAAACCCCACCCAGCCGGATCCAGTTGGTTTTTGCCCATCGATACCAAACTGAAAATCAAACCCAGCTTGCCCCAGCAAAAGCCCCAGAGGCGCAAATTGCCAGGTGAGCCTCTCAATCCGCCACCCTTCCCAAGTGGCTGAGGCCGCCTCACCGGACCAGATGGAACCGTTGATTCCCTGTAGCTCAAGGGGAGCCACTTGTGTCTCGATCAACTCAAAGGCGTATCGGGCGGGCCACTGGCTGAGCAGAAAATAGCCGTAGGCGAAGAGCGCCAGAAGAAGATATCCCCGGCTTTTCATTCTGCCCCCGTGCGGCTCAACACCAACCTGGCCCGTACCTGGCCCGGGCTATCCTCCAGATCGATATTGATGCTGGATACGACAATGCCATACTCATCCCTCAGGATTAAAAGCCAAGCATGAATTTTGTCGAAGGGGGCCTCCTCAAACCAGAGGCGGACCTGATTTTTGCCCTTGGGCTCCACCCGTTTGAGCACCTCTCCCAAACCGCCGTTGCGGGCGGTTTTGTTGGCGATGGTAAGCAGAGAGCCCTCCTTGGATTTTTTCTTTTTTTGGCCTTTTTTATCGCCCTTTCCGACCGATTTTTCCAGGCGTTTGACCTCCTTGGCCGACTGCTCCATCCACTGGATGGTCTCCAACCGATCAGCCAGAATGACCTCCCGTACTTCGATTTCATCGAGCATGGGCAGCCACCACAAAAACACCATTCCCAAAAGCAGCAGAGCAAGCCCGCCCCCGATCAGCACCAGGCGTTCCCGCTGGGAGAGGGCGCTCAAATATTGCTGGACCATTTCCAGGTTCATGAGCCACCTCCCCGGATGCGCAGGTGGCTCTCCACCCCCTCCTCCCCTTGGGAAGCGGATTGAATTTCAACACGCATTCCCTGAACCTGATTGAGCTTGCCCTTCAGTCGGTCGAGCTTGTCCAGGTCGGGAATACGCAGGTGGAGATCCATCTCGCCCTTGTTATAGCGCAGGCGATAGGGGGTGGCCCCGGAGACATCCCCGATCAAAGGACCGAGCCCCTCCAGCAAGGAGAGAAAATCACCACCATTCCCCCCCTCCTGCCCCCCCTTGCGCAGCTCGGCCAGGCGCTGATTCATCTGCACCTTGGCGTTGACCACCCGTTTGGCATCGGGAAAAGTGGTGAGAAAAATGGTTTTGATCCGCTCATCCAGAGTAGCGATGCGTTGGGCCAGCTGCTGGTTGTCCACCACAGCCACCCCCCCCCGGAGCAGCAGCCAGCCCAGCAGCAGAATCAGTGTCAAACGAAAAGGCCGCCACACCTCCTGCCACTGGCGGGAAGGACTGAAAAGCCCCTGGAGAAGATTGATGCCCCCGCCAGGAGAATAACCCTTGGCCAACCGCTCCCAAAAATCTCCGACCCCCTCCTCCAGGGTGAGGGAAATATCGGTATCGGTAAAATCGGGCAGCGCCAAATCGCCGCCGGTATGGTTGACCACCCGGATGGCGCCGTGGGTGGGGCGACTCTCCCCGGTCAGGGCCAGCTTGAGCAGGGCTTCCAGATTTTGGGGATCCGCCGCAAACCCTTCCCGCTCTCCCGTGCGCACCAGGGCCATTTCCGGGGTGACCATCACGCTCCAGGAGCCGATTTCAAAGGGGACAAGCAAGGGTTCACAGGCCATCACATCGGGATGGATGCCAGCCTGTTTTAACAGGGTCATCCAACCGGACAGCAGCTCCCGGGCCACCACCGCCACCGGCCAAAAGCCATCTGAAGAGCGATTTTCAACCGCAAAATGGAGCTTTTCCACCGGGCTTGCCAGCTGCTCCTCCAGCTGAAAGGGGACCGCTTTTTCCAGGTTGGCGCGGCTGGTTTTGGGCATGCGCACCCGGGTCAACAGCAGATCCGTGCCGGGGGCCACCGCCACCACCTTGCGGCCCTTGATGGCAACAGCCTTGCGATCCAACGCCCCCATGGGCTCCAGGCTGACGCGGTTGCCCGCACCCCGCTCCGGATCCACCAGGGTGAAGTGCTCACCACCGGCCCGGGGCAAAAACAGAAAAACCGGAGAAGCCACCCTAAAGCCTCCCCTGCTCGCGGCTGAGAACCTTGGTTTTGTCGCTGTCCCGATGAATCAGGCTTTTGAGGCGCAGATGGCCATCGCCTATCCGGACATCCCCCTGAACCCCAAAATAGCTGCTGCTCACCGCGAGTAGATCCTCTTCCAGGGTGCGCCCTGCAAGGGCTTCGTTGGCGATAAAATCACTCACCGACGCAAATTCCTCCATTTCGCGGCTCGACACCAGAGACTCCGCATCCCCCCTGGTGATCTCCTCCCCCAGGGCCATGAGCAGCTCTTGGGGGGCGGTATTGATATTAATGGCCGTCCATTCCGGCAAAACCGTGACCAAAGGGGTCAGTCTATCATAGATCGTCTCCTGCTCCCCAGTCCCGCTCTCCTCCTCCACCACATCCACCAACACCGACATCCCTTCCATCAAACGCAATTCAGTGACACTTTTCAGGGGTTGATCCCCGGGGCGAATGGGGGAAGAGAGACCCAGATAAAAAAGCTCCTCCAAACCGCCGGGTTCGGTCATATCCTGGTCGGCATCCAACCAATCCACCACCACGTCCGCCAAAGAGCTATCCAGCTCCAGGGTGGTCAAAAGGCGCTTGAACAGGGCCAGATCCTTTTCACTGACTTTGCCATCCTTGATGAGATTGTTGAGGTTGAAACGCCCTTGAAGATCCTCGATACGACCGGAAACCTCCCCCCCGGTCACCGGCATGGGGGGCAGCTCTTGGGCCCAATCCTCCGACAGACCGTCAATGGTGCTCTCCGAGCCATCCCGGGACAAAACCCCCCTGGCCCAGGATTCCCCCCCCAAAGCCATGAGATAGGATTGGTCGTGGCTGAAAAAATTGGCGGAGCGACGTATGGCCACCCGCTGTTTGGTGACCATGCCCACCACGGTGATGGTGGCCAGAGAGACCACCAGCAGCGCCGTCAGGAGGGCGACACCTTGTTGGTTTTTGAGGAAAATCGAGTTCAAGTTCAGATTCAAGAATAATGTCCGTTGATCACGCTGATTCAAGTTCAAGATTAATTGCCGCTGGCCACTCTGAACAGACGACGAATTTCGCCCCAACCATCCACCTCCAACACCACTTCCACCCCCCTGGGGAGATCATTGGCCTCTTCCGCTTCTACCGGCGGCCAGAATTCATGCCAGTTGAGGGAACCATCCAAAAAGCGAATTTCAGCCCGCTTCACCCCCTCCAACAGCAGCGCCGACTCCTTGGCCGCATCCGGTGCCCGATCCAACGTCCACCAATAGTGACGCTCCAGTTTTTCCTCTTCCAGCCGATAAGCCACCCGCTGCAAACCACTCCGACGCACCTTTCTGGGGTTGGGCCAGCCCTGCCTGGTCAACTCCAACAACCACTCCGCCCCCTCGCCACCCACCAAAGCCGAACGCTGCAAACCATCCTCATCCTTGATCCCCCGCCCCACCATCTGCTCCACATCCCGCTCCATGAAGGCAAAGGCCACCTGCAACCGGGAGAGGGATTCCGCCTGGAAGGAAACCCGCTCCTCCACCCGCAACAGCGCCGACAATCCCCCATAGGCCATGGTCGAAAGCACCGCAAAAACCGCCAGAGCCACGATCAATTCAATCAAGGTAAAACCAGCAGCACAAATCGGGGGGCTGCCGGTCGGGGGAGTGCTGGTCGGGGGGGTGCCGGAAGGATAACGCTCCCCAACCACACGAGGTACTCTTGGCACCACACTCCCCGCCACCCTCCGGCAAAAACCACGATCAAGGTTGGGCAAGATAGGCCTCCAACCGGGAGAGAGGAGTCGGATCATCCCGTTCGGCTCTCACCTCCACATCCAGACGCCGCATGGTGCTTTCCGGTGTGGAGGAGACCACCACCGTCCAGTGCCAGGTGCGACCGGCCATCTCCTCCTCCCCCTTGAAGAGATCCGGATCAGACCAATCCCGCCGGATCTGCCGCTCGGCGACCTGATTCATCGCCACCCAGTGGGCCAGGGTGCGATCCCTGAGATAAATCGCATTTTTGGCCTGGACGCCGCTCCCCCGAATCATCGCCGCAAACCCCACCGCCAACACCGCCAACGCCGCCAACACCTCAAACAGCGTAAAGCCCCCTGAAGAGCGGCAAGGGCTTCCAGCAGGATGACCCTCATGGGAGCGGGAACGCCTCAAAAGCCTCACTCCTGCGCCTCCCCCTCTCGCTTCAAGCCACCCGCCGCATTGCCCTTCAGGGTATAGAGAACCTCCCCCTCCCGACGAATTTCCAATTCAAAAGGGGTCCACTCCCCGCTGGAATAAAAAAAGAGCTGGGGGGTACCCTGCTTTTTTTTCTCCAGTGTCACCTTTTCCCCCTCCACCGTCAGATAAAAACGGGCATCCGCCACCAGGGTACGATCCTTCATCAGAGAACCGTCACTCACCGCTCCCCAGTGGCCGGAGGCATCAAACAGCCGAAAGCCATACCCCGTCCGGGTCAATTCCAGGCCATACTCCCCAAAGTTGAACATCGCCTCCTCCCCAGCCAGGGTGATCAACGCCTGCAAGCGGCGCACCTCCTGATGCAGCAGACGCTCAGGCCCGGAAGTGCCCACAGAGAGCGCCCCCATGCTGATGACGATCCCGACGATAAAGAGTACCACCAGGAGTTCAAGCAGGGTAAAGCCGCCCTGGCGAGTTGGATTGAGAGAGGGCGAAATAGTCAGGCGACGAGGCTGAAAAGGAAAACGAGCCCTCCGGTGACAAGAACGGGAGGCGGGCACATGCCTCTGGAGAGAGGTGCTGCGTCTCATAGGATGGTTCCAAGGGGAATCCGGCTGGATGGGAAGGCGCTTGGAGAGGCTGAAAAACCCTGGCCTCTCCAGGCTTTCAGACCTACTCCAGATTCCAGTTACCGATATCGGCGTTGTTGCCCTCACCCCCTTCGATGCCGTCGGCACCCAGGGTGTAGATATCCATGGCGCCGTGCTGGCCGGGATTCAGGTAGAGATATTCCCGGCTCCAGGGATCTTGAGGCACCCGGGGGAGATAGCCGCTGGCGTTCCAGTTGGGGGGTTCCGGGTCGTTTTCGGGCTTTTTCACCAGGGCTTCCAGCCCCTGGTCGGTGGTGGGGTGGACAAAATTATCCAGCTTGTAGAGATCCAGGGCGCCTTCGATGGTGCGGATATCCTGTTTGGCCTTGACGATACGGGCCTGGGCGGGGCGATCCATCACCCGGGGGACGACCAGGGTGGCGAGCACGGCGAGAATCACCACCACCACCATGATTTCAATGAGGGTGAATCCCCCTTCCCTCTGGATACGGCTGACATTCATAACGGCTGTTTCCTCATCTGATCGCCCCGGAATCGGGGAGATCGGTTATTGGATTAATTGGTTCAGGTCAAAAACCGGCAGCAACACCGCCACCACAATGGTGAGCACCAAGCCCCCCATCAACAATATCATCAAGGGTTCGAAGAGTGCCGACAGGGTAGCCACCAGGCTCTCCACTTCCCGCTCCTGGGCTTGGGCGGCCCGCTCCAGCATGCCGGCCAGATTGCCACTGGTTTCGCCACTGGCGATCAAGTGTACCACAAGGGGCGAAAAAAGATTGCTGGCCGAAAGCGCCGGAGAGAGCCCTCCCCCTTCGCGCACCTTGCTGGCAGCATGCTCCACAGCCCCGCGCATGGGGAGATTTTCCACCACTCGGCTGGCCACCTTGAGCCCTTCCAAAACCGGCACGCCACTGGCGGTCAGCACCCCGAAGGTACGCACAAAGCGGGCGGAGTTGAGCCCCCGCTCCAGGCGATTGACCAGGGGGGTCATTAGAAGCAGCCGATGCACCATCCAGCGGATTTTTTTTTGCCGCAACAAGACCCGCCCGGTCAAAAAAATACTCCCCAGCCCGATCATGATCGTCCCGCCATGGTTGCGCAGGAGATCACTGGCTGCGATCAACATTTGGGTCAGCCACGGCAGTTCCTGATCAAAATCTTCGAACACCGCAACCACTTCAGGCACCACAAAGGTGAGCAAGGCTGCACTCACCAGCAGGGCAAACACCAGTACGATCAGGGGATAGAGCATGGCGAGCATGACACTTTGGCGCAGCTTTTGGCTGTTTTCCAGATAATCCGCCAGCCGCTCCAGCACGCCATCGAGTTTACCCGACTGTTCACCGGCGGCGACGGTTTCTCGAAAGAGGCTGGAAAAAATATGGGGAAACTCGGCAAACGCCACCGCCAGGGCGTGGCCTTCCAGCACTTTGGCGCGCACTGCCCGGAGCACGTTGGCCAGGCGTTTTTTATTGGTTTGGCGGCTGACGGCGGCCAGGGCTTCTTCCAGGGGCAGTCCGGCGGCAACCAGGGTGGCCAGTTGTCGGGTGGCCAGGGTCAGTTCGGCGGTGCCCACACCTCGGGTTTGGAAGAGGGGTTTTGAGGTGCCTTTGTCGGATTGGCGCACGGAGATGACGGCGATAGGGGCCAACCCCTGCTCTCGCAGTTGGGCACGGACTTCCCGGGGGGTATCCCCTTCCATCACGCCCTTGCGTTTGCCTCCCTCGGCATCCAGGGCTGTATATTCGAATGCACCCATCCGTAATGTCCCGCCATCCCCTCTGAAAGTTTACCTTAATCCTTTATCCTACCAACAAACCACAAAGGATCCCGGAAAAAAAAGCCCTTTCCAAGCCGCCAAAAACAGAAACGGGAGGCCCGAAAGCCCCCCGATCCAAATCATTCAACCATCCTTTTACAGCGCTACATTCCTGACGCCCGGGAGCGGCCCTGCGGGTCCACCCTTGTTGACCAGCCATCAAGGCCCGGTCATCACCAAGCGGATGGCAGCGCCCTTGGGACGCTTGGCGGTATCCTTGCGGTCCACCAGCCGGCCAGCCACCTGAAACAGGGTCTGCTGCCGGTCGTTTTTGAGGATGGTCAGTTCGGGACGTACTTCCATCAGGGCGTAGAAGGCCCCGATTCCCCGTTGGGTGGCCAGATTCCAGTTGGCCCGGAAGCGGCTGGAGCCCACCGGGGCCTGGCTGGAGTGGCCTTCGATGATCACGGCATCCAGGCGGGTGGTGCTCGCCCCCCCTTCACACTCCGAGCCTCCCGGGGTGATCCGCCCGGCATAGCAGGGCAGCTTACTGATGAACACCTCACCCAGGTGACTTAAGACCTGCTTTTCGTAGTCACCCAGTTGATTGGAGGCACTTTTGAAGCGAAATTGATTGGGCAGGTAGAGCACCCCTTCCTTCGCATCGGCACGCACATCCACCCCGAGGTCGCCGAGCTTGCTGTGCAAGGCCCCAAGCAGCGACTCCCTGACAGCCAATGCATCGGCGCTGGTGTTGCCCTGGGGGCTTGCTGCACCGGGGGATTGGGTCGCCACAACAGGCGCTTCCACCACGGCGGGGACGATCTGTTCGGGTTGGAGTTCCGGCAGGATGGGGGCGGTGATGGCCGGGATCGCCGTGACCGTGGCCCCAACCGGCTCATCCACGACCGGCTCATCCAAAATCGTGGGTTCAATGACTTCTACCTGGGCCACCGGAGGTTCGATCACCAGAGCTGGCTCATCCATCACCGGCAGGGCATCCGGTGCCCCTGCAAAGCTGCTCTGCTCTTCGGCAATCATCGCTTCCAGATCCTGGTTGCGCTGATTGAGCAGATCGATCTGTTCGTCCTGTAGGCCGATTTGACGGGTCAGGTCGGTGATTTCAATGCCCAACTCCTCTACCACCGGATCGACGGTCTGTTGATGGCTGTCTTGATTGTCAGCGGCTGAAACGGGGTCTGTTGACGCATCTGTCGCCAAAATGCCGACATGATCCAGGCACAGACGATCAAAGGTGGCCTGGACCCCTTCGAGCTTGGCGGTCAGCTCCCTGCGCTGGGCGATCAAGTTGGTGAGGGTTTGGCGAACCTGGCTGGCATCCCCTGGGGATACCGGCAGCGTGGCCGATGTAGAGATCCCAGGCATCCCCCCGGGGACTGGTGGCGCGCCGCTCCGGGTGACCTGGCCCAACCCTGCAACGCTCTCCACCCGGTCGCTGAAGTAGGCCCCAACGAACAAAACGATCACCAGCAGCAGCAGGCTGATCACCAGTTCGATCACAAATACCGAAAATCCTCTGTTCACCGTTTGCGGCCCCTTGCCCGGTATGGTGACCGGAGAGTTTGCCCCGGCACCTGGTCTTGATCGAAAACTCAAGAGTGGATAGCCGGTGGATCGTCAGGAATCAGCTCCGGCTATCTCTTCTGTTTAAAACCCTCCAACAGCTCCCCCAGATCCCGCTTGGGGCCTGTGGGCCACTGCCGTTTTACCTTCTCCCCGGTGCCTGGCAGGATACCTGCCGGATCCACCTGTTCATCAAGATAGGGATTTGTCTCATCTGGAACCTCGTTTGGGTTCCGGGTGGCCAGGGCCGATGATTTTTCCGCCCCCCGGCTCTTTTTCCCTGAACGCCCCTGTTTGGCGACCTCTCTTCCCGGAATGGCTTGACGCCGGGTGAGAAACCGCTCCAACACTTCGCCAAAACCTCGGGTGGCCTGTTCAAATTCTACAGCTGGCCCGAGCTGCCAGCCTCCTTCCCCGTCCACCGGTGGAAGAAACCCGTGCCCCGTACCCTTGGCAACAGCTTGTGAAATCTCTGCCTCCCCTTCCCCAGAGGAGTCTGGCCTTTTTTCACCCGGCCTTATAAAAGGCGCCTGGGGCTTGGGAGCCGGAGGCTTGGGCCTGGCAAAGGAATCCGCCAGATCGGTGCCGGGCAGTTCTGATGCCATGAATGGCTCTGGGGGGGCTTGCTCCCCGGAAAAATCCCCTCCCTCTGGAGCCGCCTCGCCAGGAACAGAAGAAGGCTCCTGGGGGGTAGAGGGATGCTCACCCACCGGCGATGGCTCTAAATGCCGGGTCGGGGGCTCTTCAGGCAGACGCCCCTCATGGGATATATCACTCTCCTCCTCCACCGGCTTCGGCTTGGGAGAAGGTGTTGGAAAGGGTGTCACCGGCTGCTGGTTGGGTTCCCGGGGATCCTGCACCAGGGTCATCACCGGCTTGCTACTGCGCTTGACCGGTGGTGCCAGGGGATCCCGGGATAATTTACCATCCACCTGGAGCATCAGGCCGTAGACCCGCTCCAGATCCGCCATGTTGCCTTCCAAAAATTCCGCCAGCAGCATGAAGGGCTCATCCAACGCCCGCAGCTCCTGGGCTTGATAACCAAACAGCTCTTCCAGCCGTCCGATCTGATCCCCCAGCCCAACCAACCCCTGGGCCACCCGTGGGTCTGACAGGGGGGCTCCTTCCTGGATGACCTGAGTGAGATTCCTGACTGTTGTCCGCAGGCTTTCGGTCTCGCCACCCAAGGGGGCACGCAGTTGGTTGGAAACCACCCGCAACAGCCGCTCCAGGGCTTTTTCCTGAAAGCCGGAGAGTCCGGCATCATCGGCTTTTTGGCCATCCGGCGTCTCTTCCCCCACCCGGACCGCCAGGTTGGCCAGAGCCGCCGCCCCTTCCCGGCTTTCGATAATCTCCAGAGAGGCGTCCAGCTGCCGGGAGATCGTGCGCAGAAGGTCGGCCTGTTCGGAGACGCTCTTTTGCAGAGCTTGCTGCAATTTTTCTGCCAATTCACCAGCCACTTGCCGCAATCCCGTTTCCTGGCCAGCCACCAGGCGGGCCATCTCCTGCTGAAGATTGTGCAGCAGCTCATCCACCATCATCCCCGGCCCATCCACCATCACCCCGGGGCTGCTATCGGGCTTAGGCTGTAGCCATCGGCTACTGCCGGCTTCCAGAGCGGTGGAAATCTCCCCCGCCGCCCGGTCCAGACGTTCGGCCACCTCCGAAGAGGCCCCACCCAGCTCCCCGGCCACATCCGCCAAGGCGCGACGCAGAGCCGCTTCATGGCTCTGGGCCATCTCCTGCACCCCCATCCGAGCCGCCTCCAGAAGGGGCTCCAGGGGAATGAGGCCGTTGCCGCTCCAACCGCTTTTGGCCTCAGGGGTTCCTGCATCAACGCCCCCCGCCTGGGTCTGGGCTTCCATGGCGCTTCCAACCACCGGTAGAGCGGCAGCCAAACGCTTGGAAATCCGGTCCAGAAGGGCAATCTCCTCGCTCATCACCCCCTGCACCTCCCGGGTGACGCTGCCCAGGGCTTCCACCAAGGCGGATTCATGCCCCTGCAACAGCCGTCCAGCCTCCTGGCGCAAACCATCCAGATGGGACTCCAGGGTGGGCAGGGTGACAATCTGATCCTCCAGAGCGGTCAAAGAGCGACCCAGCTGATCAGCCACCCGCTCCAAAGCCGCCGCACCCGCCTGCATCCCATCATCCGTCCCAGCCGCTGGCGCTTGGCCAACCGACGCCCGCTCCTGCCTGTCAGCCAGACTCTCTCGGATATCGATCGCCACCTGCTCCAAGGCGGATCGAATCGACTCCCCATGACCTTGAGAGGCCGCTTCACCCGCCTGTCTGACCGCTTCCAGCAAAGGCTCCAGGGTAATGGCCCCCTGACTCTCCCCGCGCGCATCCGAAACCGGAACAGAGGTGGCCAGCTGGGCGGAAATTTGCCCCAAAAGCGCCATCTCCCCCTCACGGCTGCGTTGGACCTCTTGTGCCACCGAGGCCAACGCCTGCTCCAGGGCGGCCTGCTGTTGGGCCATCTGCCGGATCATCTCCTGCCCGGTCTGTTCCGAGAGGCCTGCATCGTCTTCGGCAGCAGGCGCCACCGGAGAAGCCGCAGCAGAGGATCTCCCCTCCACCATCGCCGCCGATACCTCCGCCAGGGTTTCCGAAACCCGGCCCAGCACCTTTTCCAGGGTATTCTCCCGCTCTTCCAGCAGCTGTACCAATGGCTGGGAACCCCCGCCGCCAGCCAGCTGGCTGCGCATCTCCGTCACCACCTGCCTCAAGGCTGTCTCAATCGCCTGCCCATGCCCCCGGGAGGCCGCCTCCCCCGCTTCCCGGACCGCATCCAGGAGGGGTTCCAGGGTCACACTGCCACGCTCTTCACCCACCTCATCGGTCACCGGCACATGCAGGGCGAGTTGCGCCGAAATTTTCCCCAGGAGCACCATTTCCGACTCCCGGCCCAGCTTCACTTCATGGGCCAGAGCCGCCAAAGCTTCCACCAGCTCCCCATCCCGATCCGTCAACGACCGGGTCAACCGCTCCACATCACCGGAAATCGACTGACTGGCTGCCAGCAGCTCCCCATCCCGATCCGTCAACGACCGGGTCAACCGCTCCACATCACCGGAAATCGACTGACTGGCTGCCAGCAGCTCCCCATCCCGATCCGTCAACGACCGGGTCAGCTGGGCCACATCACCGGAAATCGACTGACTGGCTTCCACCACAGTCTGAATCTCACGCTCCCCAACGGCCTGGGTACCACGACCACTCTCCTCAACCGCCTGGATTCCACGCTCTCCAACCGCCTGTGGCTCACCATCACCCCCCTGCCACACCACCGGCTCCGGCAGCCCAGCCAGCCGCGATCCCAAGACAGCCGACACCTGATCCAGCTTGTCCGATACCCGCTCCAGGGCATCTTCCAGGGTGGCTTCCCACTCTTCCAAAAGTTGCAAAAACCCGGAACTGTCCTCTGACGGAAGCGGTTGAATCTCCCGAACCGGTCTGGGATCCCGAGCCACTGCCGCCACCTCGCCCAGGCGCTCCTTCATCTCCACCGCCACCTGGGTGAGTGCGGCCCGGATCGACTCCCCATGGCCCCGGGACGCTTCTTCCCCGGCTTCCCGAACCGCCTCCAGCAGAGGCTCCAGGGAGATCTGACCCGTCCCCTCCCCGGTTTGCTCCTGGAGGGTGACCGTGGTGGCCAGCTGTCGGGATATTTTTTCCAGCAGCGCGACTTCTTCACCCACGCCGCTTTTCAAGGTATCGGTCACCGCTTGCAGATTATCACGCAGGGCTTTTTCCTGGCTCTTCACCAGGGCCTCCCCTGCCGCCTCCACCGCCGCCATCAGGGGGGTCAGGGCCTCTTCCGAGGGGGTGGCATTTTCCTGGGCTGCCAAAATATCATCCAGCTGGGTGGAAATTCTCAACAGCAGGGTCTGCCCCTGTTCCGTTTCAGAACCACCACTCCCACCGGTAGAAAGAGCCGCATCCCGCAAAGCCTCTCTAAAAACAACCTCCTGAGCCCGGATCAGCTCCCCCGCCGCCTCTTTGACCGCCACCACCACCGGCTGGAAAGCCCCCTCACTCACTGTGAGAGCCCCTTCCCCTGCTGCCAGACCTGCTCCCGCTGCACCTGCCACGGGATCCCCGGCAACCGAGGCATCCTCTCTCCCCAAAACCACCATCCGATCATCCAACCGCTGGGTCAGCTGCTGGAGAATCCCCTCCCCCTCAACCCCCAACTCCCGCACAGCGTCAGTCAGCCCCCCGAAGGAGCGGGTGATCGCCTCATCCTGGGCCGCCACCACCCGGGAAAAACCGGTTTCCAGGGTTTCCACCAGAGAGCCATCCACCAAAGCGTTCGCCCCCTGAACAGTGGAATCATCCCCCTCAACAGAGGAGCTCTCCAGCTGGGTGAGTCCCTGGTCGAGGCGCTCGAAAATGCGCTGTAAAAGTTCGGTCTCTCCCCGAGGCTGCCCCAGGGTCAGATCGAGCTTGGTAGAGATGCCCTGGAGAATTTCCAGCTCGTCCCGGCTACCCGCTTCCAAACGCCGGGAGACCCCCTCAAGCAACCGCTCAAGGAGCGCTTCCCCATGCCGGGCAAACCGCTCCCCTTCATCCCGAATGGCAACGATCAGAGGCTCCAACGAAACCGCTGCCGCCTCGCCACCAGCGCCACTCTCCACCTGGACCATGGGGGTCTGACCCACCCCGGCTGCGATGCGCCGCAAAAGTTCCGTATCCTCCCGAGGAGCGGACAGGGCTTGATCCAGACGGGTGGAAAGCCCCTGCAACACCTCCACCTCTCGCCCGACAGCCTCCTGCAAACGCCCGGACAATCCCCCCAAAAGCCGCGCCAGCTGGGCTTCCCCCTCCTGACTTTGGCGTATCCCCTCCTCCTGAATCACCTTCAGCAGGGGATCCAGATTCAGGGTCTGGGATTGGGATTGGCTTTGAGCAGGCTGCTCGACGGCTTCGGCGATGCGGGTCAGCAGAGAGGCTTCGACATCGGATGGAATCTGGGGAGAGGGGTGTTCGATGGCTTCGACAATGCGGGAAAGCAGGGAAACCTCGACATCGGATTGACTCTGGAGGCCGGTCAGCAGCTCCTGGCGCAGTTCGTTGAGGGCGGATTGGTTCAGGCTGGCCAGCTCCTGCCAATTTTCACGCATCCCCTCGATGAGGGGTTCCAGGTTGAGCGGCATGGGCGCCAAAGCAGGAAGAGCGCCCTCTGCCCCAACCCTGGTCCCACTCTTTTCTCCTGCCTCTTCTCCAGCCCCTTCAGCCCCCCCGACGGGCAGAACGGAAATGCCCCCGAGACGCTCAGTCAAGGCTTCCAGGTGACGATTTTGTTTGCGAATTTCAGTGACTTGCTGGTTGGCGATCTGAGCCCCGGTGATACGCACCACCCGCTCATCGAGAATCCGGCAAAATCCCCCGGCCAGACGCTCCAGACGCCGCAGCCCCAGGCGAGCGCCCAAGGCGTAGTGGATGGCGGTAAAGATGCCCGCCACCAAACAGGTAAACTTAAAGGCGACCGAGCCGTAAAACCCCGTGAGCAGCGCTTCCGCTCCCCAGGGAAAAGCCGCCGTGAGGGTGGCTGTGGCCGGGTTGAAGGTCCCCATCAGGCCCAAAACAGTCAGAATAAAACCTAAGCCCACCAAGTGGGTCGGAACCCCCCGCAGGTGGTTCACATCCAGGTTGCGCTCAATCAAATTGGTAAAATTAAAAAATTCATCCGGCTTGCGGCTGCCCATCACCCGGGCATCCTCTGGGGCATGTATCAGGGTTTGGCGATAGGAGGTCCAGACCGATCCCAAGAGGGGGTTGTCGCTCAAATTGGCGTCGATCTCCTCAAAACGCCCGGCAAAATCGTCGGCATTTTCCGACGAAATGCGCACCTGGGAAAAGGCCTCCTCCAGGTGTCTCTCCAAAAAATCCAGGTGATGACGCCGGAGGATAATCCGTTCCCGAAGGCCCAGAGCCAAAATCAGGGCGACGAACAAAAGCACCATGATCTCGTGATTGAAGAGGTACATCAGCCAGTCAAACATACGGCTCTCTCCGCTAGATCCGCTAGATAGGAACTTCGACCACAATGTCGTGACATTTGATACAGCGCCCCGAAGGGGGGTGGTGCCGGGTGGAGTCGGGCAGGATGGGTGGCCCTACTTTTTTGATACTGGAGGCTTTTTCCCACATCTTGCCCACGGGGGTGATGGGCTGACTCCCGGGTGGTGCTCCCCCGGTGAAAAGATGACACTTGGTGCAGGGGCCCCAATAGCCGTGGGGCATTTTTTGGCCCGGCTTGATGACGGGAATGCGCCGCACCACCATCTTGCGGGTTTTTTTCGGTGCCACCATATCCACCATCGGCTCTTTGATGCTGGGCTCGGTGGGGGCTGGCATGGAGCCGAAAATTTCTCCCTGCATGGGCCGGTTCAGTTTTTCCGGAACCCACTTTTTCAGCAGCTTGCCACCGGATTGGCTGTTGGCAAACAGCCCCAGGCCCACCACCGCGAGCAGGAGAAGGGCTCCCAAAAACGGACCCTTTCCCTTATTGGGTTTGATGGGGGAGGCCATAACCGCTACCGAAGCTGGTTGGACCAGAGGGCAAAACCCTCATCGTTGCGCAACTGACAGGGTGTTCCCTGGGCGACGATCTTTTTGGCGTAGATGATGCCGTTGCGACTCTTGCCATCAAACTGAAACCCCACCCCGCTAATGTCCATATCGTGGAAAAGGGTGCATTTTTGGTAGTCCAAAAACCATTTCGGCGAAACGGAAATGTGCCGCTCCTGGCCGGTGGTGGCGTCGTTCAACCAGATGTGAATCTGACCATCCCGGCGGGGCATTTCGGAAATTTGCTGAATGCGTCCGGCAAACCGGACCCGGGGAGCTTGCTCAAAGGGCATGAGGCCGGGCTGGGCTTTGGTGATGCGTTTTTGCCGGGCATCGAAACGGCGTTGTTGGGCCGCCATGGAAGCTGGGGTTTGGGCCGCTACCGGCACGGCGGTGGCTGTCCCCGGACCTGCCCAGGTGACTGATCCCACAGGGCCTGCCTGCATGGCCGGAGAGTCAGGCTGAAAGCCCATGTTGAACAGACTGCTCGGCAGCAGCGCGACCACCACAACCCCCACCAGAAAGATGGCGGCCAGCATCCCGATCCACTCTTCGATTTTCATAACACTCCCCCTGCCAAGAGCCCGGTATCCAGACCCCGAACAGACTACTCGCTTTCCAAAAAAGGTTCCCGAACGATCAAACCATCCCCCAACGGCCCTTCCAGCCAATGGCTCCTGGCCGGTGCAAGGCATGATCCCGCGAAGATCGCCAGCCAACCCATCCATCAAGCAAAGTGTAATCCAACACGCCCGCCATCACCATGTTCCGGGCGCAAACCGATTGCTTTTGTAGTGATTCCGATCAAAATCAGCTCAAACCACCTCTCAAAAGCGCCCCGCTTTTATGGTTATCGTTCCCGGAAAAACGGACATCCAGGAAGAGATATGTCTCAGCTGAAACAGACATTAACACGCTGAACTTTCAGCCATTGCCAGAAAAAATGGCTGTTCCCGAGCCTTTGTGCGCACTCCCCCGAACGCCCCCTTGGGAAGGCGTGACGGTCAAAACGAAAACAGGTATTCGGCTTTTTCCGGAGGGACAGTTTTAAACAGCCCTCTTCTGGATCAAAAACCCCGGAGCCCCCACTCAAACCTCAGCATTCACCGGGTTCAAAAAGACCTGTACCCCACCAACATGCTCCATCTCATCGATAATTTTCTTCTGCAAAAATTCGACGATAAGGTCACCTTCATAAACCTTGAGGTTTTCATCCACCTCCACGCTCACCTCCACCTGCAACTCTTCACCCGTGGATCTGGCCCTGAGATAGGA
>JADFZT010000084.1 GCA_015232395.1 Magnetococcales bacterium
TGGCTGGAATGTCTTGACTGATCGGAAATAAATTTCCCTCAGGTGTCATCCATTTTCTACCGGCTGGAGCATTTTTCTCCCTGCTCCAGGCGTTTTCCACGTGGTTCCTTTCTGCTATAAAGCCTCACGCTGTCACATCCTCTCAGCTCCTTTTATCTCCCCTTGGGTTTTTCATGAGCGAAAGCACGCGCTGGCAACTCTCTGATTTTGACTATCACCTGCCCCCGGAGTGCATCGCCCAGGAGCCGGTTGAGCCTCGGGATGTTTCCCGGCTGTTGGTGAGTCGGTCGGAGGGGATCGAGGAGAGTCGGTTTCGGGAGGTGGGGGCGTATCTCAAGCCGGGAGATCTGGTGGTGATCAACGACACCCGGGTGTTGCCCGCCCGGCTGTTGGGAAAAAAACCCACCGGGGGCAGGGTCGAGGTGTTTTTGCTTAAACCTCTGGCGCATTCCGGGGAGTGGGAGGCGTTGATCGGCAGCAACAAGCCGGTCAAATTGGGCCAGGAAATAATCATCGCTGATGGTTTTCGAGTGCGGGTGCTGGAGAGGCTGGATGGGCGGTTTCGGGTGGGGCTCGATGTGGTGGGGGATCCCTTTGACGCCATCCATCAATATGGCCGGATGCCGCTTCCCCCCTATATCCAACAGCAAAATGCCCAACGGGACCAAGAGCGCTATCAAACTGTCTTTGCCAAAGAAACCGGTGCTGTCGCAGCCCCCACCGCCGGGCTCCATTTTACCCCCCAGCTCATGGCAAAACTCCAAGCCCAGGGAGTCCGCTTTGCCCACATCACCCTGCATGTGGGGCTTGGCACCTTTCAACCGGTGCGGGTGGATGATCTTTCCCAACATGTCATGCACCGGGAGTGGTGCCGGGTGAGTGAAGAGACCGCCCGGCAGATTAATTCCACCCGGGAGCAAGGGGGGAAGATCGTCGCTGTTGGAACCACCGTGGCCCGCACCCTGGAATCGGCTGTCGCTGACGATCACACGCTTCAAGCCTGGGAGGGGGAGACCGACCTCTTTATCCTGCCCGGCTACCGCTTTCGTTTGGTGGATGCCCTGATCACCAATTTTCACCTTCCCGGCTCTACCCTGCTGATGTTGGTGGCCGCTTTCATCGGCAAGCCGCGCCTGGACCGGGATTATGCCCACGCCATAAACCAACGCTACCGTTTCTACTCTTATGGGGATGCTTCCCTGCTTTTGCCTTAGCCTGGTTGTAAAATAAATTTTTCAAAATACAGTCATTGGGAACCCTATACCCATCAGGCCTGTCTGAAAGAGTGGATCTTTCGCTTTTCCTTTCAGAGTTGGTCGGTCTTGTTTGAACATGAACAGGTTGTAGTAATGCCATTTTCTTCGGTAGAGATGGGATGTGAAATCAATTCGCAATCTTTTTACAGGCTGCCAACTGCTTGAGAATGGCGTGATCGAACAAAAATCTCAATAAATTTCAATCAATTGATTTGGTCTTCCCCGTGTTACCGTCTTTCCTTCTGATATCCATGTATGTGAATTCCTTTTCAATTTTTTTGTTGACGCACATGCTCTATCATTTACCTACATAAAAACGCTTCCCTCAAAATCATATGAAGGGCGGAGTTTGTCCATCCACTGGTTGAGTGTGGTGTGAAATCCTGTGAGGAGTTGGCAATGAGATGTTTGATCGTTGATGATGAGACCATCAATCTGGAAGTGATGGAAAATCTACTTGCACCCTATGGGACGTGTGTCAAAGCGGAGAATGGGGTTCAAGCGGTCAAAATATTCCAGGAAAGCCTGGAGCAGGGGCAAAAATTTGATCTCATTCTTCTCGATATCCTGATGCCCTTCATGGATGGTCAGGAAACCCTGAAAAAAATTCGCCAGATGGAAAAAAATCACTACGGCACCTCCTTGAATCGCAAGGATTACGCCTTCGTGCTCATGGTCACCAGCCTTATGGAACCCGACCAACTGGTGGAATCCTATATGAATGGTCGCTGCAATGGCTACATCACCAAGCCGGTGGATTCCGACGAAATGATCAAGCGCCTGCAACGCTACCATCTCATTTGATTTTTTTGATCTCTCCACTCCTTTCCTCCTGGTGGGTATCCACCCACTCCCGGGAGGGGGTATCCCTTCCCGATTTTTGTTCCTTCCCGGGTTTCGTTCCTTCCCTGAAAAAATCTTCAAATCGGCAAAAAACGCCCTTTTTGGAGAGAATTGTTTTTCCTGCAAAAAAAAATGTCCTGATAAAACAGTCGAAAATGAGATTCTCTATTGTCGGTATGATTATTGCTTTAGTCTTGTCCAGCAACCCAATAGTTGAATGAACCATGGGGGTTGGTCCATCTGTGTGGCTCTGGGATGGATCCCTGGCAGGAGGGATTTGAGGCGTTGTTTGGAAAAATCATCATGGTGGGGGGTGGAGGGCACGCCCGGGTTTTATGGGAGGTGCTGGTTCGGACCGACCAGACCAAACGGGTGATCGGCTTGATTGATCCCGACCCCCAAGCCGCTGCCAAGGGCTTTCCCAATCTGCCGCTACTGGGAGACGACAACGCCCTGGATCGTTTCGATGGGGCGGAGGTCACTCTCATCAACGGCTTGGGATCAGTGGGAAATTCCCGGGTTCGGGCTGGATTGTTCGAAACACGGGTGGCTCAAGGGTTTCAGTTTGAATCTTTGCTGCATCCCGGGGCCATTCTGGCTAGCAAAATCCAGTCGGGAATGGGATTTCAGCTGATGGCCGGGGCGGTGGTGCAACCCGGATGTGTGGTGGGGCGAAATGTACTCATCAACACCCGGGCGGTGGTGGATCACGACTGCCACGTGGCCGATCATGTCCACGTCGCACCCGGCGCGGTATTGAGTGGTTCAGTGCAGGTGGGTGCGGGGAGTCATATCGGTGCCGGGGCCACTGTGCTCCAAGGAGTTCGAATCGGTCGGCGGGTGATTGTTGGTGCCGGGGCCGTGGTTATCAAGGATATCGCCGACGACATCACCGTCATGGGTGTGCCGGCAAGGAAGATGAAAAATGGATAATTGGCGATCTGTCTGCATGCCGCCCCAGACGCCCCTGATCGAAGCCCTTGGTGTGATGAACAACGGGGCTTTGCAGCTGGGGATTGTGGTGGATTCAAACGACCAACTCCAAGGCCTCGTCACCGATGGCGACGTGCGCCGGGGATTGCTGCAAAAAATTCACATGGAGGCCCCTGTGTCCACTGTCATGAACCGCTCTCCCGTCACCGCCAAAGCCAGTGACTCCCGAGAGCACAATCTAGCCCTCATGCGGGCCATGGAACTGGAGCATATCCCCCTGCTGGATGAATCCGGACGGGTGGTCGGGTTGGAAATGTTGCGGGAGCTTTCCCAGCCAGCCAGCCGGGATAACTGGGTGGTGATCATGGCCGGGGGGCTCGGTACCCGCTTGGCACCCCTCACCCGGGACTGCCCCAAGCCCCTCTTGCGGATCGGCTCCAAGCCTATTCTGGAAGTGATTCTGGAAAATTTTATTCAATATGGTTTTCATCGCTTTTTCTTTTCGGTCAACTACAAAAAACAGATGATCCAGGACCATTTTGGTGACGGCTCCGATTGGGGCGTGAACATCCAATATCTGGAAGAGGCCGCCAAGCTCGGTACCGCCGGTTCCCTGGGGCTTCTGCCCGAGGAGCCCAAACAGCCCTTTTTCGTGATGAACGGCGACCTGCTCACCCGGATCAATTTTTCCCATATTTTGGATTTTCATAAAGAGCGCAAAGCCCGGGCGACGCTGTGTGTTCGTCGGGTGGAGCAGACCATTCCCTATGGGGTGGTGGAGATGGACGATCATCGCCTGCTGGGGATCGAGGAAAAACCGGTGCGGGAATATTTCGTCAACGCCGGAATCTATCTCCTGGATCCCGGGGTACTCTCCCTCATTCCGGCTGGTAACGGCCCCATCGACATGCCCAATCTTTTTCAGCGGGTGATCGATAACGGTGAGATGGCGACCGCCTTTCCCTTTTTGGATTATTGGCTCGATATTGGCCGTATGGGAGATTTTCATCAGGCGTGTAGAGATTATCCGGAGGTGTTCCAATGATCGGCGGCAAAAAGGTGTTGGGGGTGATTCCCGCCCGGGGGGGCTCCAAGGGGGTGCCGAGGAAAAATATTCGGGATCTGGGGGGAAAGCCCCTCATCGCCTGGACCATTGAGGCGGCCAAGGCGTGCCCCCACATCGACCGTTTGGTGCTCTCCTCTGAGGATGAAGAGATCATGGCGGTGGCCAGAGAGTGGGGGTGTGAAGTGCCTTTCCCGCGCCCAAAGGAGCTGGCTGGGGACAACACCCTGGCGATTGATGTGGCGCTGCACCTGCTGGAGTCCCTTCAGGAGCGTTATGAGTTCATGGTGTGGTTGCAGCCCACCTCGCCCTTGCGTTCATCCGAAGATATCACCCGCTGTCTGGAATTATGCCTGGAGGAGGGGGTGCCCGGTTCCATTACGGTGTGTGATGCGGGTAAAAGCCCCTATTGGATGTATGAGGTGGAAGCTTCCGGCAACATGACCCCCATACTCAAACGGGACATTACCGGTCTGCAACGCCAGGATCTCCCCCAGGCCTATACCCTCAACGGTGCGGTGCATGTGGCCCGGGTGGATTATGTGCTCAACAAGCGCAAATTTCCCAACGGCAACTCCAAGGCCTATATCATGCCCCCCAACCGCTCCATCGATATCGATACCGAACTCGACTTCAAAATCGCCGCCCTCCTCAAAGAGGAAGAAGATCAGGTGCGTTAGATTTTAACGATTAAAAAAAAAGAGGAGGGGTTTTGGGGAGGATTCCTCCTCCCCAAGGTCTTTCCTTTGAATTCGCTTTTCATCTTCCCTACCAAACAAACAAAAAAATCAACCAGATCATGAGTAACGTCCGCCTCATCGCCCGCCTGGATGTCAAAGCCCCCAACCTGGTCAAAGGGATCCAGCTGGAAGGGTTGCGCCAGTTGGGGGATCCCCACGCCTTTGCCCGCCGCTATTATGAAGCCGGTATCGATGAAATCCTCTATATGGATATCGTCGCCAGTCTTTACGAGCGCAATAGCATTCTGGATTTGGTGGAACGCACCACCGCCGATGTGTTCGTGCCTCTCACCGTGGGTGGTGGGATTCGCAGTGTGGGGGATGCGGGGCGGGCGCTGCAATCCGGGGCTGATAAAGTCGCCATCAACACCGCAGCCATCAAACGCCCGGAGTTGATCACCGAAACCGCCCAACATTTCGGCTCCCAATGCATGGTGCTCTCCATTGAGGCCAAACGCACCGGGGAAGGTGCCTGGGAGGCCTACTATGACAATGGTCGGGAAAAGACCGGCATCGATGCCATCGGCTGGGCCAAGCGGGGCCAAGAGATGGGCGCGGGGGAAATTCTACTCACTTCGGTGGATCGGGAGGGGATGGCCCGAGGAATGGATGTGGAGCTGATCTCAGCCATCACCCGGCAGGTCTCCATCCCGGTGATTGCTTCTGGGGGGATGGGCAAAATCGAGCATCTGGCGGCGGCGGTCAAAAAAGGCCGGAGCCAGGCTGTCGCCATGGCCCACGTGCTCCACTATGACAAAATCCCCCTCGCAGAGATTCGCAGTCAGGCCCGGGATCGGGGGATCGAGGTGCGGCCATGATTGGGATGAATAAAGAGCCCCGGTTCAATATCAGTGCCTATTACGGTTTCAGCACACATTTCAGCTCCAACGCTCCCAACATCCAGCAGAGCAATCGGTGAGGCCATGGCTCAGGTAACGGTAGTGGATTATGGCGCGGGAAATCTGCTCAGCGTGCGGCGGGCCTTCGAGCATTTTGGGGCGGAGGTGGTGGTGACGGGGGAGGCTGGTCAAATCGCGTCCGCAGAGCGCTTGGTGTTGCCCGGAGTGGGGGCCTTTGGCAAGGGGATGGCGGAGTTGCGGGGGCGGGGATTGGTTCCGGCGATTTTGACCTATGCCAGTGAGGCACGCCCCCTGCTCGGTATCTGTCTCGGCATGCAGATGTTGCTGGATGAAAGCGTTGAGTTCGGCAGCCACTCCGGCTTGGGGTTGATTCCCGGCAAGGTGGTGCCCATTCCTGCACAAGGCCGCGATGGCAAGCCCCACTGTATTCCCCACATCGGCTGGAACGGCTTGGTACACCCTGTCTTGGGTGATCAGGATTGGCAGGGGACGGTGCTGGAGGGCATTGCGCCGGGGAGTCATGCCTATTTTGTTCATTCGTTCATGGCGCTACCCGACCACCCGGCGCATCGTCTGGCGGACTGCATCTACCATGGTTTGGATATCACGGGGGTCATCCGCAAAGGCAACGTCACCGGCTGTCAGTTTCACCCGGAAAAAAGCGGTGAGATCGGTTTGCGGATTATCGAGGGATTTTTGAAGCAGTAGCGTTGATGGATGATCGAGGGGTTTTTGAAGCAGTAGCGTTTGCGGATGATCGAGGGATTTTTGAAGCCGTATCATCAACGGTTTCCGATTCCCAAACAGCAGGAATCGGAAACCGAAGGATTGATTCGACTCAGCCCCCTGCCAGAAGCCGCTTTGCAGCCCGATGAATCCGGGTCATGGCCTCTTCCAGATCTTCCATGGAGGTGGCAAACGAGAGCCTGAAATAGGGGTCGAGACCAAAGGCCACTCCGGGCACGATGGCGACATCATAGTGATCCAGCAGATAGGCGGCCAGATCCAGGGAGCTTTCGATGGTTTGGCCGTCGGCCTTGGTGCCGATCAAACCGGCGATGTTGGGATAGGCGTAGAAGGAGCCTTCCGGTGCGAGGCAGCTGACGCCGGGCATGTCGTTCAAGGCCTTGACCACGAAGGTGCGGCGCTGGTGGAAGGCCTTGAGCATCGGCTTGATGCATTTTTGCGAGCCGGAAAGAGCCGTGGCCGCTCCCCGCTGGGCAAAGGAGGTGGCACAGGAGGTGGATTGGGACTGAATCTTGGTCATCGCCTTGATGACGGGCTGGGGGCCCACTGCAAAACCGATGCGCCAGCCGGTCATGGAGTAGCTTTTGGAGACGCCGTTCAAGATGATCGTCCGCTCCTGAAGCTCCGGCACTGCCTGGACCAGATTGACGAATGGGAGGCCGTCGAAGACGATTTTATCGTAAATATCGTCGGTCACCGCCCAGACATGGGGGTGGCGCAGCAACACCTGACCGATCCCTTCCAGCTCCTCCCGGTGGTAGGTGGCACCGGTTGGATTGGAGGGGGAGTTGATCACCACGAGCTTGGTGCGGGGGGTGATGGCCGCCTCCAGCTCTTCCGGTGTCATCTTGAAGCCGTTTTTTTCCTGGGTGGGGAGGATGACCGGCTTACCCTCGGCGATATGGGTCATGTCCGGATAGGAGACCCAGTAGGGGGCGGGGATGATTACCTCATCGCCGGGATTGACCAGGGCCAGGGCCAGGTTGAAAAAGGCCTGCTTGCCTCCCACCGTAGCGACCACCTGCCCCGGTTCGTAGGCCAAGCCGCACTCACCGTGATATTTACGGATGATGGCGGCCTTCAGTTCCGGTATGCCGTCCACCGGGGTATATTTGGTAAATCCTTCCTTCAGGGCCTCGATGGCGGCTTTTTTGATATGCTTGGGGGTATCGAAGTCCGGCTCACCGGAACCAAGACCGATAACATCGCGGCCCTGGGCGCGCAAAGCTTTGGCTTTGGCGGTGATGGCGAGGGTGGGGGAGGGTTTGACATTTTTCAGACGATCAGACAAAAGAGTCATGGTTGCTTTCCAAAAATTGATCGTGAAGGTAGACACAAAAAAGCGGCGGGAAGTTAGCATGGCTTGCACCAAAGCACAAGATTTGCCCGAAATGTCGATGATGTCCATGGAAAAATAGCCTGAAAATGGATGATAATAGGCCATAACCCCCTAATAACCGACCACCCTATTTATTGACCACACCATGATCTCATCGACCGGCAAACAGATGTTGAAAAAATCAAACACGCCCCAAAAAGCGATCGATCCGGACGCCTATACCCTCTCCATCGTTATCCCCTGCTATAACGAAAAGGAGACCATTCGGGAGTTGATTGATCGCGTCCGGGCGGCTCCGGTGACACGTAAAGAGATCATCGTGGTGGACGATGGTTCCCAGGACGACACCCTGGAGATTTTGAAAAATGAAATCGCCCCCCTGGTGGCCCAGGTGCATTATCATGACCACAACCAGGGTAAAGGGGCGGCGTTACGCACGGGATTTCAGTCGGCCACCGGTGAGATCGTCATCATCCAGGATGCCGACCTGGAGTATGATCCCCAGGAATATCCCCGCTTGATTCGGCCCATTCTCTATCGGGGAGCGGATGTGGTTTACGGCTCCCGCTTTATGGGGGGGGATGCCCATCGGGTGGTCTATTTTTGGCATATGGTGGGCAATCGCCTGCTGACGTTGCTCTCCAATATTTTTTCCAATTTAAACCTCACCGACATGGAAACCTGCTACAAGGTGTTCCGGCGGGAGGTGATCCAGTCGGTGGATATTGAAGAGAAGCGTTTTGGCTTTGAGCCGGAAATCACCTCCAAGCTCGCCAAGCGGGGCTGGGTTTTTTATGAAGTGGGCATCTCCTACTATGGCCGCACCTATGCCGAAGGTAAAAAAATAGGCATTCGGGACGCCATCCGCGCCTTCTACGTCATCATCAAATATGCCCTCTTCAGGTGATCGATGTTGAGTGCTCTGTGGCGGCTGGTGCGGGTTTATCGGACTAATTTTATCCTCTATTTTGGCGTTGGCGGGGTGAGCGCCCTTCTGGAGTGGTCGGTTTTTTGGGTGGGTATCACCTTCACCCCCCACCACTATCTGATCGCAGCCTTCGCTGGCTTTTTGCTGGCTACCGGGTTGAACTATATCCTGTCGGTGCGCTTTGTATTTCGCTCCGGACGCCACACCCCGGGGTATGAATTATGGCTGACCTATCTGGTGAGCGCCCTGGGAGCTGCGGGCAATTTTGCCATTTTGGCCCTCCTCCACGAAGGATTCGACACCCCCTTGCTTCCCGCCAAAATTGCGGCAACGGGATGCGCTTTTCTGTGGAATTTTATCGCCCGGCAGTTTTTGGTATTCCACCAGGATCCCGAGGGGGTGCGGGGTATGAAACACACTCAACCCAAATCCACGCCATCCACCATCCCTACTCTGGAATCCTGATTTTTTTTTTCCGGGGGTGTTTTTTCGGGGTTGGGATCTCAAACCAGACACCATCACTCCAACAGCTCTCACACCATGGATCGTGCTCTCAGGAGTCGGATGGTGATATAGTCTGCCCCCTTTTTATCCACTCACACTCGTTCGAGGCTTGGCAACCCCATGGGAATCGTTCTCTATAATACCGAAAAACGCCGCAAGGAACCCCTGGAGCCCCGGGTTCCAGGCCGGGTGGGCATCTATGTCTGTGGGGTCACGGTTTATGACCACTGCCACATCGGCCACGCCAGGGTGATGGTGGTGTTTGATGTGATCGTGCGACATCTGCGGGCGAGCGGTCTTGAGGTCAAATATGTCCGTAATTTTACTGATATCGACGACAAGATCATCCGCCGGGCCAACGAGCAGGGGATTGGTTGGAAGGCGCTTACCGAAGAATATATCGACGCCTTTCATGAAGAGATGGATGCTCTGGGGGTAGCTCGGGCCGATGTGGAGCCCAAGGCCACGGATCATCTGGATGAGATGACCGATTTGATCGAAAAGCTGGAGGCAAAGGGGTTGGCCTATCCCAGTGGTGGGGATGTGCTCTATTCGGTGGATCGGTTTGAGGGTTATGGCCGCCTCTCCGGCAAAAATCTTGATGATCTCCAGGCGGGCTCCCGGGTGGAGGTGGACCGGGAGAAAAAAAATCCCCTGGATTTTGTCCTCTGGAAGGGGGCCAAGCCCGATGAGCCGAAATGGCCCTCCCCTTGGGGTGAGGGGCGCCCCGGCTGGCACATCGAATGTTCGGCCATGAGCTGTAAATATTTGGGAGAGTCGTTCGATATCCATGGCGGGGGGTTGGATCTGATCTTTCCCCACCACGAAAATGAGATCGCCCAGACCGAAGGGGCCACCGGTCATCACTGGGTGCGCCACTGGATGCATAACGGTTTCGTCAATGTGGTCTCGGAAACCGGTGAAGCTGAAAAAATGTCCAAGAGCCTGGGCAATTTCATGACCATCAAGGATCTGAGAAACAATTTTTCCGGAGAGACCCTGCGGCTCTTTATTCTCAACAGCCACTACCGCTCCCCGTTGGATTTTAGCCAGACCCTGCTCAAAGCGGCCCAATCGGGTCTCAATCGCCTTTATACCGCTCTGCAAGGGGCTAAAGAGGTTTTGGGGAGTCTGCCCGAAGCCCAGCCTGATCTTCAGCAGAGCGACCGGGGAGGCCCTTTCGAGGGGGAGGTGAAGCGTTTTTGGAAAGCGATGGACGATGATTTTAACACCCCCCAGGCGTTGGCGGTGCTTTTTGAGGTGGTGAAGCGTTTGAATCGTTTGATGGCGGATGGACAGGGATCGGAGCATCAAGAGGAACTCCGGGTGGGTGTGGGGGTGTTGCGGGGCTTGGGGATGACCCTGGGCTTGGCCGGGCAGGAGCCGGAAGCGCACTTTACCGGGGGGAGTGATCCGGATGGGGGAGAGGGTTCCGATGACGCCTCCGAGGGGGATGGGGGGCTCTCCAATTCCGATGTTGATGCCTTGGTGGAAGCCCGCAGTGCTGCCCGCAAAGCCCGCAACTGGGCGGAAGGGGATCGTATTCGGGATCAGCTGAAAGAGTTGGGGATTACTGTTTTGGATGGCAAGGATGGCAGCTCTTGGAGGCGTTCCTGATGACTGATGAACCTGGCGTTATTTTTGGTGTGCATCCGGTGATGGCTCTGTTGCAGGACAATCAGCGCCCGGTGGAGTCGGTTTCGGTACAGAAGGGGCTCAAGGGTGGGCGGATGCAGGAGCTGGTGGAGTTGGCCCGGGCGCGGCGGATCAAGCCCCGTTTTGTGGATCGACACACCATCGAGCGCCTCTGCCCCAGGGGAGCGGCCCATCAGGGGGTGGCAGCGCGAGCCGGGGTGCGCAGGCAGCTGGACTGGGCGGGATTGTTGGATCGCATTGATGCGGCTGATGATCCCCTGCTGGTGATTTTGGATGGGGTTTCGGATCCCCACAATCTGGGAGCGGTGATTCGTTCCGCCGAAGCCTTTGGCGCGCTTGCGGTGGTGACCCCCAGGGATCGTAGTGCGCCTCTCTCCGGGGTGGCGGTGAAAGCTTCTGCCGGGGCTGCTGAGCGTCTGGATGTGGTGCGGGTGACCAACCTGGCCCGGGCCATGGAAAAGTTGCGGGATCGGGGAATGACTCTTTTGGGGTTTGCCGGGGAGGGAGAGACTTCTCTGGATCAAGCCGACATGAAAGGCTCGGTCGCACTGGTCATGGGGGGGGAGGGGAAGGGGCTGCGCCGGCTCACCCGGGATAAGTGCGACGCCTTGATCGCCATTCCACTGACCGGTATCACCTCTTCCCTCAATGTTTCCGTCGCTACGGGTATTGCTCTCTATGAAGCGGGGCGGCAGAGGGGAGGTTTTGACTCAACAAAACCATCATCTGGATAGCCACTCTTTGCCGTTGCTGAATGAATCTTCTCTACACTTTAATCAATAGACCGTTTTTTTAAAGCTGAATATTTTTTTAACGCTGTCGGAAGCATGCTTCAGCAATAAATGGCTCATCCGGCACCTGTTTTTTTCAGAGTCATTTGCAGCCATTTCAGTAAACGTTTCCTGATCTTTTTGTTGTTCACTACCTGCCAGCTCTTTTCAACTCCGGGATCGCTGTCAGAAAAAATCACCCACATTTCTGAAAAAAATGGTACCATCCTTCCTCACTTGTTCACCAGGAAAAGAGGGCCGGGTGAGGGAATGACGGCGGCAAACGATACTCTGACGGAAGATGTCGGGATTTTGTTGATTGATGACGATCCCGATGTGGAAGTGCTTCTGCGACGGATGGTACGGGGGGAGGCAGGATGGAGACTCCACTTTCTCAGCGACCCCTCACGCGCCCTGGATAAGGCT
This sequence comes from Magnetococcales bacterium, assembly GCA_015232395.1. Classification (NCBI taxonomy): domain Bacteria; kingdom Pseudomonadati; phylum Pseudomonadota; class Magnetococcia; order Magnetococcales; species Magnetococcales bacterium. Next base: position 12,066 of record JADFZT010000084.1, read on the forward strand.
CAGGAAATACGCCCTGCCGTTATTCTCCTGGATTTGACCATGCCGGGTTATGATGGCCTGGAAATTCTCTCCCGTTTTCGCGGCCATCCCGCTACCCGCGCCATCCCGGTTATCATTCTTTCCGCCACCCGTGAGCCTCAAACCAAAGCCCGAGCCTTTGCCCTGGGGGCCAACGACTATCTGACCAAATTTCCCGATAAGGTAGAGATGGTGGCCCGCCTTCACCATCATACCGCCAGCCACCGTGACCGTCTGCGTCGCCTGCGGGCCGAAGAAGCCTTGATGGAGACCCTGGGGGAGTTGAAAGAGCGGGATAAGCGGCTCCAGCTATCCCAAGGGGAGCTGGTCAAGCTCAACCGGGTGTTGCAATCCCGGGCGGTCTGCTCCAGGGCCATTCACCAGGCTTCCGATGAACAAAACCTTCTGAATGAAGCGTGCCGATTGATGGTGGCCAACGGTTTTTGCTTGAGCTGGATCGGTTATGCCCGGGAGGATATCGATAAAAAGGTCGAGCCTGTCGCCCAGTATGGCTATGAGTCGGGCTATCTGGATCAACTCAATATCACCTGGGGGGAGGGGGCGTTGGGGCAGGGGCCTACGGGTCGGGCCATTCGTACCGGGGAGCCTGCCATCTGTCGCCACATTCCCACCGATCCCGATTTTGCCCCCTGGCGGGAAGAAGCCCTCAAACGGGGGTTTGCCGCCTCCATCGCCCTGCCTCTGAAAAAAGGGGATGAGGTGTTCGGGGCCTGTAACATCTATGCCGCTGATCCCGACTCCTTCCAGGGTGAAGAGGTTACCCTGCTCGTGGAGCTGGCAAGGGATCTGGCCAACGGCATCCTCTCTCTGCGTGATCGGCAACGCAGACGGGTAGCGGAAAAGGCTCTGGAAGCTTCGGAAAAGCGCTACCGGCTTCTCATGGAATCAGCCATTGATGCGATCTTTGTAGCCGATCCCGATACGGGGATTATTCTCGATGCCAATCGTGCTGCCGGGGAGTTGATGGGCCGACCGGTGAGGGATCTCATCGGCCTCCACCAAAGCGATCTCCATCCCCCGGAGCAGCGGGAGCGCTACCAGGAAATTTTTCAGCAGGATATTGCAGGCCAAAGACGCTGTCTGGAGGATCTCTTCGTCGTTCGCCAGGATGGCCGCCAGGTGCCGGTGGAAATTCGTGGCTCCCTCACCGATCTGGGGGAAAAAAAGCTTATTCAAGGCATTTTTCGGGATATTACTGAACGCAAGCGGGCCGATGAGCGTAACCAGCGGATTCATCAATCCAAAACCACCGTCAACGCCCTGCTCCAGACCGCCATGGAGCCCCTTTCTCTGAAGGAGCAGCTGGATCGGGCCTTGGATCTGATCCTCACCGTCCCCTGGCTATCGGTACAGTCCCGGGGGGCGATTTTTTTGCTGAATGAGGAAAAAAATCAACTGGAGCTGGAGGTCCAGAGAAGTCTTAATCAAAATCTGATTGCCCAATGTGCCTTTGTGCCCCTGGGCCATTGCCACTGCGGCCAAGCGGCTCTGACCAAAAAGCTCACTTTTTCCAATCATTTGGACAAGCTTCATGCCGTGCATTATCCCGGTATCAAGGACCATGGCCACTACTGCGTGCCCATCCTCTCCCACGATCGGCTGTTGGGTGTCCTCAACCTCTATATCGAGGCGGGCCATGTGCATCATCCGGAAGAAGAAGAGTTTCTCACCGCCATCGCCAACACTCTGGCCGGGGTGATTGAACGCCAGCAGACTTTTTCAGACCTTCAGGAGTGGAAAAGCCGCTACGATGCTGCCACCAAATCGAGCGAGTCGATTCTCTACGAATGGAATGCCCAGACCAATCACTGTCTTTATGGTGGAGATATCGAAGGTACTTTGGGTTTTCACGAGGAAGAGTTGGCAGGGGACATCAGTAAGTGGATCGCGTTGATTCATCCGGAGGATCAGGCTGGGTTTAACAGCGCCATCCAGCGGCTGCTACAAACCCGAAAACCGGAAATTCTTGAATATCGGGTGCGCACCTCCGAAGGGATTTATATCCATATGGAGGATAAGGGCCGTTTTTATATGGATGCCCAGGGGGAAATCACCAGCATGGTTGGTTTCTTGACCGACATCACTGAGCGCAAGCTTTTTGAGGAGGCGTTGCAGGGGGCCAAGGAGGCAGCGGAAGCGGCCAACCAAGCCAAATCCTACTTTTTGGCCAACGTCAGCCACGAAATTCGCACACCCCTGAACGCGATCGTCGGTTTTTCTCAGATTATACTGAAAAACCAGGAAAAAATCCCCCGGCAGTTTCGGCAATATCTCCAAAATATTCTCACCAGTGGCGAAAACCTGGCGGAAATCATCAGCAATGTGCTGGATCTTTCCAAAATCGAAGCGGGCAAGCTGACCGTGGAGGTGGAGGATATCGATCTGCCCCTGTTGGTTCAGAGCCTGTTCCACGTTAACAAGGCCCAGGCTGCGGCGAAAGGGGTGCAGCTGCGCTATCAGCTGGCCACAGCCCTGCCCCGGTTTGTCCGTTCCGACCGCACCAAGATCAACCAAATCCTGATGAACCTCGTCGGCAATGCCATTAAATTTACCCCCCGGGACATGATTGTGGAGTTGGCCGCCTGTCGGGAAGGATCAAATTTGGTATTTCGAGTGAGTGATCAGGGGGTCGGCATTCCCCAGGCCAAGCTTTCGCATATTTTTGAGCCTTTTGAACAGGTGGACAGCTCTCCTACCCGGGGGTTTGGTGGCACGGGGTTGGGGCTCTCCATCGTCAAGGCGCTGGCAACCGTGTTGAAAGGTTCAGTCGCTGTGGAGAGTGAAGTGGGCAAGGGCAGTCGTTTTACGGTCCATCTGCCCCTCATCCTGGGCTCTGGAAAAGAGGCCCAAAGCAAACAGAGCTGGGAGGCGACCCATTTTTCCCGGGAGAGTCGGATATTATTGGTGGAAGATAACCGGATGAGCCAGGAGATGATGCAGGCGAGTCTGGAAGAGGTCGGCCTCACAGCCAAGGTGGCGGTGAATGGTGCCCAAGGGGTGGAAAAGGCCCGAGCCTTCCAGCCGGACCTGATTTTGATGGATCTGCACATGCCGGTGATGGATGGTATTTCAGCTGCCATCCAGATCAAGGAAGATCCCACCACCGCGCACATTCCCATTATCGGCCTTTCGGCAGACGCCCTGGTGGAACAGCGGCAGAAGGCTCGGGAGGGGGGGATGTCTGAATTTTTAACCAAACCGGTGGATCTGCCGGATCTTTTTGCCCTGCTCAATCGTTATCTGGGAGCACCTGAGGATTCGGCTGATGTCGGGGGGAGGGGAAAACCTTTGGCCAGCGATCCCCCGCTCTCCGAGGCCAGCAAACAAGCGGTCTACAGCGGCCTGCGGGAAATAGCCGCCATGCCGGTTTTTGCCTCAGCCCGCATCATCAGCCACTGTGATATCCTGCTCAACCTGTGTGAAGGGTATGACACTCCCCTGTCGATTCCCCTCAATCAAATCCGGGATGCGGTCTTTTCCCGTAACTCCGAGGCGATCTCCAGTATCATTCGGGAAGCCCTGGCTGATACCCCCAATTGAGCCCTCGTTTTTTTACGTCTGAAGTCGCTCAATTTTTTAGTCGTTTTCGGTTGGTGGCAGGGGGGGAGCTTGTTCGAAAGGGAATATCACCAAAATGGCGTTGGGAGATGTCACTGACGGCGCTCCTTTGTGATCCCCCTTTTGAAATCATTAAAGTGACTTTTAAGGCGTGACTGATGGATGAAAAGTATGATTTTTCAGATCTATATGTTCATTCCAGCCTTTTGGGCCATCCGGGTGTTTTTCCCTCATGACCCGATCATTGTCCTCCTCTCCCAAACCGACCCCAGTTTACCCTCAAACCCCAGTGGACAAGGGTGAACTGGGCCGTTATTTTGCGGCAGCCCATCAAGCCCATCAGGCCGGTCGATTGCAGGAGGCTGAGGCGGGATATCGTCGACTGCTTGCCCATCTGCCCACCCATGCCGATAGCCTGCATCTCCTGGGCATGGTGTTCCACCAGCAGGGAGACCACACCCAAGCCCTGGAGTGGATCCAGCGGGCGATAAGCCTCAAAAAAGATGGGCGTTATTTCGGTAATCTGGGGATGGTGCTGCTGAAACTCGGTCAACTGGGTTCTGCTGAGGCTGCGCTGGGTGAGGCGCTTCAGATGAATCCTGACTTTGTGGAAGCCCACTTCAGGTTGGGTTTGGTGCTGCAAAACCAAAAGCGTCTTCCCCAGGCCGAAGCTGCTTTTCGTCGTGCCATCGAAATCAAGCCCAGCTTTCATCCTGCCCTGATGAACCTGGGTCAGCTGTTGCTGGAGAGAGGGGATGTAGCCCGTGCAGCAGAGGCTTTCGAACAGGTCACCCGCCTGCGACTGGATTTGGCCAGTGCCCACTGCAACCTGGGGCTTGCGTTCTATACATTTACAGAAGAGAGATCAAGCTGAGAGTGCTTTTCGACAGGCACTCTCCCTGAAGCCCCATTTTGCTCAGGCCCACAATAATTTGGGTCTTCTGCTGAAAAACCGTGATGCTGGCGATGCAGCCGAAGCCGCTTTTCGTGCAGCCATCGCCCACCGTTCCAACTATCCCGAAGCCTGGGTCAATTTGGGTAATCTTTTGGGTAACTATTCAGCACCCTGCCGCAAATAAGACTTGACAGCCTTTTTGGTCTGAAAATGTTTTACTGACTTCGTAGAG
>JADFZT010000085.1 GCA_015232395.1 Magnetococcales bacterium
TCAACACCGACAGCGATACCAAAATGGCAACCGGCTCGTTGGGCCTACCCATGCTGGCATGGTACAAATCCGCAAACCGACTCTCCGGTATCATCCTCAATACCTGGGTGCGAAAAATGTGCGCCCAACTCCGCTCCAACTCTCCCCGGTGCTTCTCCGGCATCCAAAAGTGCGCCTCATCCATGCTGATCTGCGGGTCCATCGGTCGAAACATGGCATTCTATCCATTTGATATGATTCGAAAATTTCTGAAAAATCATACCATAAATCCAGGATCCAGGCACGGCATCACGTCTCCAAAAGAGCGACTTTTTGCGGGAGACTCATGGTAACATTTGAACTATTCGCCAACATCATCTCCAATGTAAAGCTCTTGAATCTCATCCTCGGAAAGAGCCCGCCCATAAATACGAATGTCGTCTATTTTACCGTTGAAAGGATATTCATAACTACCGCTACCATCGGAGTTGGTGAAATGCCTCCCGATCACCAGTGGATAGCTGTTGGTCGTTTCAAAATCGGAAATTTCCTTATTTCCGACCACTTCACCATTGGAATAGAGTGTCAGAGTGTTACCGACACCATCCACAACTGCCGTGAGAAAAACCCACTGGTCCATTTCCAGATCAGTTGAAATTCCTTCATTATCACACCAGCTATTTCCATGCGTCACGCTGAACTGTTCCCCTCCCAGCCGGTACCAGTAGCTGTTTAGACAATCCCGGCCTTTGGTTAAAACATTGGCGTATAGTGATTCGTCCGAGCGGTACACCCAGAGGGAAATCGAAAAGCTGCCGGACAGGTTCAGCAAGTCATCATGTTCAACGAGAATATAGTCATCCTCCCCATCAAAACTGTATGCTGAATCCGTATTTTCAAACCTGTCCGTGGTCAGGGTGGCGCCGTTGGCTTCCCCATGAAGTTCATTGCCGCTTTCGTCATTTGCATTCCCATTGAATGGATAGAATGCAATAAGCTCATCATCAACTTCTTCTTCCACAGCATTGATGGTCACGGTCATGGTGGCCGCTTCAGAATCCAAAGCACCATCGTTGACTTTGAAGGTAAAGGTATCGCTGCCATCGGCATTTGAATTGGGTGTGTAGCTGAAAGCACCCGTCGCAGTATCGGTAACCTCAGCAGAACCGAGGGAACCATTGGATACAATGCTGAAGGTAAGGCTGTCTCCATCCGGGTCACTACCTGCCAGGGTACCATCCCCAACCGTATTGGCGTCGGTAGTCAGAGATCCACCGCTCGCTGTTGGGGCAGTGTTGGTGTTACCGATTTCTTCAGGCATCTCTTCGTTTTCTTCTCCCCCAGTCTCCCTGTCGAGAATGGTTCCGGTTCCACTATCATCGGTGATGGTCGCATTGATCGGATTGGTGAGGGACACCAGGAAAGTTTCGTCCATTTCGTCAACGCCATCATCTACAGCCGGAACGGTGATGGTTTGCGTCGTTTCACCAACAGTGAAAGTCACCGTTCCAGAGGATGCGCCATAATCATCGGGAGAGGAGGCTGTATCGTCCTGGGTGGCAAATGCCACGGAAATTTCCTGGGATCCAGCCTGAGACAGCGTAACCGTAAATTGGGCTGAATTCCCCTCGGTGACCTGAGTGTCACCCACAGAGAGGCTTACTGTTATGTTGCCATTCTGACCATCCTCATCCGTACTATCGGTACAGGAACCCAGAGTATCCCCATGGCCAAGATGTCCATCTACAGCAGATTCAGGGAGGGTCATCTCTTTTTCCGATGGATCACCTGGTTTATGGCAAAGAATGACATCACTTTCGGTATCCAGTTTGTTCGAGACATCCACTGAGTAAAACACCGTCTGGGACACATTTAGTCCATCAGTGCCCTGAACGCCAAGACTGAAAGAATCCTTGTTCTTGAGTTTGCCATCACCAGAAACTGAGATTGAAATCAGACCAGAGCTGGAATCGATCTGAAAGTAACCGTCAGAATTCCCATCAACAATGCCAAAAGTGGTGGTTTCCCCTGTGGTGTCCTGGTCGGTGGCGCTGACTGTCCCTACTACAGTTCCGGTGATCGATTTTTGGAGAATTTGGTAAGGGCCTCCAGAGCTCAGAACCGGTGGGTTATCGTTCAGATCTGTAAGATTGACGACGACGGGTTGAATCTCAGATGCATTTATCCCGTCTGTGGCCTGTATGCCCAGCGAGTATGAGCTGCTCTGTTCATAATCCAAGCCCTGTTTGGCAACACTGACAGCTCCTGTAGCGGGATCAATTTGAAAATAGCCATCGGTATTTCCTGATTGGATGCTGAACGACAAGAGTTCACCAGTGGTATCTGCATCCGAGGCGGAAACCGCCCCCACCTGAACACCTGCCTCGCTATTTTCAGCCACACCAAACGGCCCTGCAGAAGCCACCGTAGGGGAGATGTCATTGATATCTGTCAGTTGAATGGTGAAGGATTGGGGCGTGGAGAGGTTTATGCCATCAGAGGCCTGAATTTCCAAAAAATATTGAGTGACTGTCTCAAAGTCCAAACCGCCCTCACCTTGACTGGAAACAGTAAGCTCTCCAGTGGCTGAATCGATTGTAAAAAATGCGTCTGCATTACCAGAGACGATGCTATAGGAAGGGCTTTCACCGGTACTGTCGGCATCACTGGAGGAAATGACGCCTACGCTAACGCCAACTCCAGAATCTTCGGTAACTGTGAATGGCCCCCCCTCGACCATGACGGGTGGAGAGTCGTTTACATCTGTCAGGTTGATGGTGTAATTTTCAGTATTCGATATATTCACCCCATCTGAGGCTTGAATGCCGAGAACATATTGAACTGTTTCTTCAAAATCCAGATTATCATCTCCTACAGAAGAGATTTTGATCTCACCGGTTGCAGGATCGATTTCGAAAAACCCATCTGAATTTCCAGAAACAATGTTATATATGGGGGACTCACCTGACGTATCGGAATCAGTGGAGGAGACTATACCAACCACTGTTGTGCTCGGCGACCCTTCTTGGATGGTGAAAGGCCCGGTTTGATCCAGGATAGGGGCTGAAACATTGTTTTCCAGAACAGCCTCTCCAATCCTGATGACATTAGCTACCCTGCCTGAAGCATTGCCATCATCGACATAGGTCATCCTTATTACACACCCCAAAATTTTATTAGGATCATTGCCGTTATTTTCAAAATACTCTCGGGTAAAATCAAGTGTAGCCGTGGTGTTTCTCACTTCATTTGGCTTTAGCGTGAAGGCAACGGTTTTAACGCCCCCTTCAAAACTGGCAATGGCTCCAAACACGTTGCTTTTAGTGTCACACATCGCAAACTGAGGATGATCCGGATTGACGAATCCATCTACAAAATAGATTTCAACGTCAAGGTCAGAGCTTTCACGGTTTTTAGTATAAATACATATTTCTTTTGTTTCTGGAGGCGTGACATTATTGATCGTTAAGGAGTTGGAGGAATGTCCCCCGTTTTCATTACAAAATCCGGTAATCATTTTGGCTGATCTTGCGTGAGCGTCTCCAAAAACAGCAAAAACAGAAATAAGATATCCGACCATAAACAGGTTCCGTATCACTGGCTCTCTCCGTCAATATTAGCTTGTTGGACATACGCCCCCCCCGGGGGGCAATTGGTGAAGGTCTCCAGCTCATGGTGCAAATTTCAGCCACCATAGAGATCATCAGCCAAAACAGCTCCACACTCAAAAGTTTTCCTGGATAACTGGAACCCCTTCCTCTCTGCACACAGAAGTCCTATCACCGTCCACAATGGCCTACAACGTTTGGAAATACAAGACTACCAATTGATAACATCGTTATGATATTACAGGACTAAGATTAATTATGAAACTGTAATTAACCCTGTTTTTGATAGGTGAAAATCCAGGATAATTCAGGCATTCAATCAGAACGATAGGGGAAAGTATGGATTGTACAGACTATGCGTCAGGGTTTTCCCTGATTCATCTCTTGCCAGCATCTCCCAAATGGCCATACTCATGAGTCCCCTGCAAAAAGTCTGGAAATCGGCCAAATTCGAGGCCTTGGCGTGATTTTTGGGCTACAGGGAGGTGTTGAGGTATACTGAAGCCCTCGTTTCCTCAATCCCAGGCAGGTTTCTCCCATGTTTCGTGAGCGGAATACGCAGATTTCGATGCTTGAGTCCCACTTCTGGATGCCCGAAGCCTCCCAGCAGAGGTTGAGAGATGGCTGGCCACACATTTTTCGGACCCAGGTTTTGCGGATGATTCCGGAAACCGAATTCGCCAGCCTGTACCACCAGGACCTTGGGCGGCCAAATTTCCCAGTCGCGATATTGGTCGGCCTGTCCATTATGAAGGAGATGTTGGATCTGAGCGATGATGAGCTCATGGACGCCTTCTACTTCGACCTGCGGTTCCACTACGCCTTCGGGCTTTGCCTTGAGGAGACCGGGCTTGTGATACGAACCGTGCGCTATTTTCGTTCCCGTGTTTTCGAAAGCCATTCGATTGGCCGAACCTTTGATCATGTGGCCTCTACGATCATCGAGACCCTGGATCTAAAGACCGATGACCAGCGGATGGATTCCAGCCATATCCGGTCCAACATGGCTACCTTGACCCGGCTTGGTTTGTTCACGAAGACCATTGAGAAATTCGTGGCTCGGCTGAAGAAGGCTCACCCTGATCGATTCGAGGCGTTACCCAAGGTGATCAAGGAGCGGTATGGCGAACGGCCAGGCCACTTTGCCAACACCAAGTCCAGTAAGGGCAGGCGCCGTCTTGAAACCGCGGTCAAAGATCTTTGGTCGCTGGTTGAGCGTTTTCGTCAGGACGCCGATGTCAACCGGATGCACGGATACAAGCTGCTGCTGAGACTCTTAGAGGAGCAGTGCATCGTGACGCCAGAAAGCGGAGGGGATCCCCTGACCCTGAAGTCGGATGAAGAGGTTGCATCCCAAACCGCCAGTGAAGCCGCCGATCCGAAGCCTACCGTACCTGCAACGGATCCGGGGGTGGAACCGGTGGCTCTGAAAGAGGGCAAGGATGTCGCTTCGGACACCCTTCAAAATCCATCAGATCCGGATGCCACTTATGATGGGCACAAAGGGCAGGGCTATCAGGTCCAATTTGCCGAAACCTGCGCCAAAGAAAACGCGATCCAGGTGATCACCTATGTGGAGGCTGAACCGGCTCATAAGAGTGACCAAGATGCGACGATTCGGGTCATTGATGCCCTGGATGAGAGTGGCCATCTACCTGGCCGACTCTTTGCTGATACAAGTTACAATAGTGGGGAAAATCTTCTCGAAGCGGCGATACGTGGTGTGGAGCTCATGGCCCCAACCCCCGGGCAGTTTGACCCAAATGGGGTTGGTCTAATGGATTTTGGCCTGGACATCAGAGAGCTCAAGGTGCTGTCTTGCCCGTGTGGGCTGAAGCCAATCCAAGACACCATCGGGAAGGATGGAAAAACCCACAATCTTCTTTTCGATCTGGAACAGTGCAGGGCTTGCCAGGATGCTGAAGGGTGCCCGGTTGCCGCGAATGGACGCTATCGGTACAGACCGGCTGACGTTGCCACGGCCTACAGTCGCGCAAGGGAAGAGACCGAAGCCTTTCAGGAGGCCTACAAGATCCGGGCGGGGATCGAATCCACCAATGCTGAAGGAAAAACGGCCCACGGCCTTGGCAAAGTCTGGGGCCGGAGGTTGCCGAAGGTCTCCTTTGCAGCCGTGATGAAGGCCATGGCCATGAACGTCAAACGGTTCATGCGCTACCAGTGCGCCCAGATTTTGGAAAAAAGAAAAAATACGGCAATGGCCGGATGTTAAGAGGGGAAATCCCCTCTTTTCACCCAAAAATTGCCCCGTTCAGATGGGATCAGAGGGAAGCCGCCGCGATACGGTGCGAGGTTTTTGCAGGGGACTCACTCATACGCACCAGGACAGCCGGGAAGCCAGCCATCATCCTTGTCATTACCCGACCACAGTGAGTTATCAACAGTTTTGACGCTGACATCCAACCAAGCGGTGATTTCCTTGTTGGAAAAGCCCTTGGCCCCTCGTTCAGCTCCATGTTTTTTTCACCAGGGCAGCAAACTCAGTGCTGAGAAAAGGGTGTAGAAGTTGACTGAAAAGACTAGCGACTCGTACCATGGAATGCTCTCCTTGCAAACATGAACGGAAATAGGACTTCGACAATTCCATTCTGCCGTGTTCAACAAGAGAGCACACCGTTCAGAAAGCTATTTTGGACAAGTGTGATGTCGGATGGATAATCCAACAGCCTGCGTAGCTGATGACTCCGGCAGGAAAGTGGTAACCGTGGTAGAGCAAAGATGTGATATCCATCAAAAAAACCTACCGCATGGGTCAGCTGGATGCGAACTTGATAATGCCGATTGAGCTTACGAGGTAGTCATGCATTCGAAGGTTGTTTTTGTACTATTTATTCTGATTCTTCCCTCCTCCGTTTTGGCTGATGATCAGACCAGAGGGTTTTCGTTTCCTGCCAGTTTGAAATTGACCACCAACTATTTGGCGCGAGGGGTTTCCCAAACCAAACGGGGGCCAGCGCTTCAGGGACGGGTTGATGCGCGCCATTCCAGTGGTTTTTATGCTGGTTTGTGGGCCTCCAATGTGGATTTTCCAGATAAGAGCGATGCCTGGATGGAGTTGGACTCCTTTATCGGGTTCACCAAGGCACTCGGGCATGGCGTTATCGTAGATATGGCACTGGTTCACTATGAATACCCAGGCGTGGATAATGCGTTGGAATATGATTTTGAAGACGCCATTCTGGGAGTGATCGTGGCCCGGAAGACGTTCACCTTCTCCACCTACTACTATTATGCACCCGATTATGCCGGTTCCAAAACCGATCAGTCCTATCATTATTTTTTAAACAATTTCTTCATACCACTGCCGGAGCAGTTCCAACTCGGGGGAACTTTCGGCCACTCAGAGGGTGAAATTTTTGAAAATCCCTGGGGGCTGCCTGAGAGCTATAGCCATTGGCAGGTCACCCTCTCCCGACCCTGGTTGGGGGTAGATTGGGAGTTGGCGATGAGCAGCGCCAACAGCCAGGGCCAACGCTGGTTTACCAATCGGGCCAAAGAGGGCGTCTCCTTGAGTATCACCAAATCCTTTTCCTTAGGAGAAAATTTATGAATCACCCTCCAGCTCGGTGGAATATTTTTTTGGTCGCTCTGATGTTTTTTGTATCCCCACAGACTCTTCGATCCGAAGAGGCTCCCTCCCACATCAAAATCACCGAAGGCAGTGCCTTTTCACAAGATTTGCATAATCTGGATGACACCCTCAGGATTGTGTATGAGCCGATGGGGGTACGTGTGGAGATTCAAAGCAAGCCGTGGGCTCATATGATTAATGACATGGTATCAGATGAATCGGTGGATGCCATTATGGCTACGTATAAATCCGGAGGACTCGGCCTCATCTTCCCTCGCTGGCCGATCTATTCCGGTGGGGTGGGTGCGCTATTCAGAAAGGATCATCCCAAGCCCTGGCAAGGAATGCCCACCTTGGCACATCAACGTTTGGGATGGGTAAAGGGTTATTTCCTCTATCCTTTTCTGGACCTGAAGCGTAGTGAAATGAATGTTCAAGAGCTTTCCAACCTGGCTCAGTGTATTCGCATGCTTGTGACAAAACGGATCGACTATTGTCTGGATGAATTTTATGTAACCATTCCAAAGACATTGCGCGCCATGGGGCTGGAAAAACGGTTCAAAGTAGAGCTTTTATTCAATGAACCCGTATTTCTGACTTTTAAGGATCGACCTCGGAGTCACCAACTTATCGATATTTTTGACCGTAGAATGACGCAGTTGTACCGATCAGGGCGGCTTAAGGAAATCTATTCAAAGGCTGGACTCATCGATACCATGCCTCGTGATCCCGACCTCTTTCCAGAGTCACTGGACTATCGCATAAAACATTTCATAGATGAAAATCCTGTAAAACAGCCGTTGTTACAATAAGCATTTGCAAGCCTTGTTTTAAGAGGGGTGGTCACAAAGTATTGTTCAGGCCAGACAAACATTGTGAAAATCGTTTTCTGGTCGCGACAATACTAATTGGGAGCCCTGCAATACTCAGATCAGAAGAAACAATCAATCACACAAAAATTACAGAAACAGATAATTTTTCAACAAACTTCAGAGCCTTTCAGAACACCCTCAAGGATGTGCATGAACCGATAGGAATACAAGTTTATATCGAATACAAACCTTGGCTCCATATGCTCAACCTAAAAGTGGATAAATCGGTAGATGCGATTCTGGGCATATATAAATCCGCTGGACTTGGCCCCACCTATCCCCGTTGGCCTATTTATTCCGGCGGTGTGGGGCGGTATTCAGAAAAAATCATCCCAATTTTTGGCAGGGAGCACCTACCTTGGCTCACCAACGTTTTGGCTGGGTAATTTGATGCTTTCTCTATCCTTTTTTGGACTTAAAGCGTAGCGAAATGAATGTTCAGGAGCTTACTGGCCTGGCCCAATGTATCCGCATACTTGAGGCAGAGCGGATAGACTATTGTCTTGATGAATTTTATATGCACATTCCAAAAACATTGCACTCCATGGAGTTGAAAGAAGGGTTTCAGGTGGAGTTGGTATACAATAAACAGATATTTTCGGCTTTTAGCGATCGTCCCAGAAGCCGCCAACTTATCGATATTTTTGACCGCAGAATGACTCTGTTGCGCCAATCTAAACGACTAAATAAAATCTACTTCAATGCAGGACTCGCTGATATCATGCTTCGCAATCCAGATCTCTTTCCAGAACCACTGGATTACAACATAATACGTTTAATAGAGGAAAACCCAAAAACACAGACAGCATTGGAACAGGCGTTTGTTGATTTCCATTCCGACCTCTTCTCTCTGGAGCTATATTCATGAAACTTTTCCATCCATTTTTCAAAACAATTCACTTAATCACCTTCCTGCCCACCTTATTGATTACCAGCCTTCCATCCTTTGGATACCCAGAATCAATAGATCACATAAAAATTGTCACTTATGATGCCACATATAACTATACAGATTTGTCTCTTGGCGTCATTACCAAAAGAATACTTGAACCACTTGGCATTATTGTGGAAGATCATGTCAGACCAATTCTTTCTGCCTACAATATATTTGCAAGTGATGATTCTTATGATGCCTTTGTTGGTGATTACAAAGTGGATTGGCCAGGGATTATTTATCCCAGCTGGCCTATCTATTCCGGCGGAATCAGTGCGGTATTCCGAAAAGATAATAGCTATCCCTGGCAAGCAACTCAAACCCTGGCCCATCAACGTTTGGGCTGGGTAAATGGTTATTTTTTATATCCATGGCTGGGCCTTAAGTTTAGTGAAATAAACGTGCAGAAGGTTAATCATTTTTCGCAATGCATAAACATGCTGGAAGCTAAACGTGTTGATTATTGCTTGGAAGAAAGTGAGTATGTTATTCCAAACAACCTGAAAGATATGGGACTAGTGGGTCGCTACCGAATTGAACCTGTTTTTCAGAAATCAGTCTTTCCTCTTTTTAAAGACAATCCAAGAGGACGAAAGCTTATAAAAAATTATGATAAACGCATGTGGGATATGCATCGTTCTGGTGAACTCTTGGAAATATTCACTGCATGGGGTATACCGGGTGCCGTTCCCAAGAACCCGATACACTTTCCTGAACTTATTGATAAACAGACGAGACGTATTATTGCAGAGTTCGGCGATCAAATTCCCGAATTTACCTGGGGACAATCTGATAAGGATGAAAAGAGTAGGTAGAGATCTTTTAATTATTTTGAGTGTAGCAAACACATCTTAACATAAAAAAACGGTACATTTTATGAACGATTCTCAACCGGTCTTCCTGCCTTGGCGACAGAGTGTCGGCGTTACCCTGTTTCGCGCGGTTTTTTTGGTTTACTGCGGAGTAGCGATTTTGGTGACTGCGGCCAGCCTGCAAGCTGAATATGTCAAAACCTCCAACACCGTCCAAAACCAATTGGCTCAACTGCAATTGGCCTTTGAACAAAGCTTGTCCCAAGCTGTTTGGCGTTTTGACCAAGAACAGATCACCTCTATTCTCTTCGGAATCCAGAAAAATTTGGTTATCTCGGGTGTCACCATCCACGATCCGGATGGTCGCTCTTTGGGACGCATGGGGGTTGGCCCTAGATCGGAGGCAAACTATCCCATAGTGCGCCTCGTCGGTGCTTTGACCACGATGCCGGACCAGGGAGAGTGGGGTGATCGATCGTTTAATCAGTTTCGTTTTCCATTGAGCCACCATGTGGATGGGGTCGATCAGAAATTGGGTGAAGTGTTGTTTTACTGGGATCAAGAGATCATCCTCAAGGAGGTGCGTTATGAGTTTGTAGTGCTCATCTTGGGTGCTCTGGTCAAAACATTGGCCTTATGGATTATCTTTGTTTATTTCGAGCGCAGCATGCTGAAAGCGCCCCTCAGAACCTTAATCGAGGCGACACAACTACTGGAGGTAGAAAAGCTGGATGACGCCAACCTGCATATCCCCACCCGCAACTACAACGAATTCAATATCCTCGCTGAAGTCTTCAACCGTATGGCCCATAAGCTAGGAAGCTCCTACCAGACAATTCGGGAGCGGAATCGAGCTTTGAAAGAGAGTTATACCCTTCTTGAGGCAGAAATGGCCCAACGCAAGGGAGCCGAAGAGGAAGCACGCTGCCGTCGGGAAGAACTGGCTCACGCTCATCGCACCCATACCATGGGGGCGTTTGCTTCTGGCTTGGCTCACGAATTGAGCCAACCTTTGACCTCCATAAGTCTTTATGCTGGAACGGCTATCCTGCGCCTGCAATCCGGCCAATTGCGCGAGTTGGAATTGGTCGAGGCATTAAAAACCATCAAAAGTCAGGCTATCGGAGTGGGTGATCTGATCAAAAATCTCAAACGGTTCCTGCGCAAAGGAGAGATCAATAAAGCTATAACAGATTTGGATCAATTGGGACATGCTGCAATCGATTTTATCTTACCGGAGGCTAAACGCCACGGTATCACTGTAAATTGTCAACTTAGTGGGGAAGAGCCCCTTATTTATGTCGATGCCATTCAAATCCAGCAGGTGATTGTCAACTTGGTTCGCAACAGCATGGAAGCCATGGCACAGATCTCCCAAAAGAGAGGGAAATTGATCCTCACCACCGCCGTTCTGGAAAACAGATCGGTGGAATTGACTGTGCGCGATACAGGCCCGGGGATTTGTGAAGCCGATAGTGAACGTATTTTTGAAAGATTTTATACCACCAAGCCTCAGGGAATGGGGTTGGGTCTTTCCTTAGTCCAGAATATTATCACCGAACACAGCGGTCAGTTTTGGTTGAAAAACCATCCTGAGGGGGGAGCCATCGCCGGTTTTTCCCTACCACGCATCAAGGAAAACACGCAATGAGTGAGCAGAAACCTGTGGTGTTCGTCATTGATGACGAACAGATGATCCGTGATTCACTGACTTGGCTGATGGAATCGGTAGGACTTTCCGTCCAGGCATTTTCCAGTGGCAGTGAATTTCTTGAAGCGTTTGATCCGAAGCTCCATAGCTGTGTGTTGATGGATGTTCGTCTTCCGGGTATGGGCGGTTTGGAATTACAGGAAATGTTGAAGAGCACTGAATGTCATAGCCCCATCATCCTCATGTCCGGCCATGCCGACGTGCCTATGGCTGTGCGTGCTATGAAACAGGGGGCATTTGATTTTTTGGAAAAGCCGTTTAATGAGCAGCAATTGCTTGATCTGGTGCAGCGTGCCCTGTGGGAGGACACCAAGCTGAGACAAGCCATGGCCGATGCCACCCTTTACATGTCACGCTATCAACGCCTTTCAAATCGGGAAAGAGAGGTTATGGAGCAGATTGTGGCGGGGCTTTCCAACAAGGAGATAGCTGTCCAGTTGGATGTCAGCGTCAAAACCGTAGAAACTCACCGTGGTCGGGTAATGACCAAGATGATCGCTGGCTCCCTGGCTGCCCTGGTGCGTATGGGGATGGCTATTCAGGAGACGCTTGCAAGGACGAACCAGGGAAAATCCTGACGCCCCCCCATACAATCCATAATTTCCCACACCGCCCTTCCTAAAAACCAGGACCCTCCTGGTTTATCTCCCCATCAAAATTGGGATTAATTGCAATTACATAGGGTCTCCTCAAAAAGTGTAATGCATTGAAAGTTTTGCAAAATTCGTATTTGTGGTAGTATGGAGCCTGTCGCAAAATGGGGTGTTTGACGGTCAAATCTGTTAAAATGCAGTCATCACAAACAAGGAGAATTTGATGGCGCATTTTTTCAATAAACCGGATCGTCGGCAGTTGCATTTATTGCCTGTTGATATGATGGATTGGGTGCCCGATGACGATATTGTCCATCTGATTTTGGATATCGTTGAAGGGATGGATTTGAGCCGCTTTGAGTCCCGCTACAAAATTCTGGGACGGGCAAACCACCGTATGCGCCAGCGATGATGCTGTTGGTTTTGATTTATGCCTACGCCCATGGTTACCGGTCAAGCCGCAAGATTGAAACCTTATGCACCCGCGATGCTGGCTTCAGAATGATTGTCGGCGAGCACCTTCCTGATCACGCCACCATTGCTCGTTTTCGCCGCCGCCACATGGAAGATATGCAGGGTCTGTTCACCCGAGTTCTGAAGCTGTGCCGGGAGGCTGGGTTGGCCAAGCTGGGGGTGTTGCTTTTGGATAGAACCAAGATAAAAGCCAATGCCTCGCTGGATTCCAACCGAACATTGCCAACCATTGAAGAGGAAGTTTCAGGCATGCTTCAGGCGGCGGAAGAAGCCGATCTGGCAGAGGATGTATTGTATGGATCAGGTCGTGGTGATGAACTGCCTCCAGCACTGCGCAATCGGACCGAGCGTTTGGCCCGTCTTCAGGAGTGCCAGGAACGGTTGGACCGTGAATCTTCTGATGACACTGGAAAAACCCCAAGAAGAAAAAATGTGCGTGTGGCCGCAAAACGGAAAAGGCTGCTGAACCGAAGGCCAACGTAACCGATCCCGAGAGCCGTATCATGAAGGCGCGAGGCGGTTGGGTGCAGGGCTACAACGCCCAGGCGGCGGTAACGTCGGACCAGATCATCGTGGCCGCCGAGGTCTGTAACGAAGCCAACGACATGCGGCAACTGAA
Organism: Magnetococcales bacterium; assembly: GCA_015232395.1. Taxonomy (NCBI): domain Bacteria; kingdom Pseudomonadati; phylum Pseudomonadota; class Magnetococcia; order Magnetococcales; species Magnetococcales bacterium. The sequence goes on from JADFZT010000085.1 coordinate 13,192, forward strand.
ACCGATGCTGGCCAGCATGTGGGCCAACTTGTCGTTGATAGAGGATGATGATCCAGAACTGGGAACGGTGGTATTGGATGCTGGATACTGTTCAGATGCCAACATGGGGTTGGAAACTGAGGATTGCCAGTTGCTAATCGCCACCCGCAATGGTCGCCGTCAGCGCCAGATTGAAAAAGAGACACCTCCACCACGAGGTCGAATGCCAGCGAACCTTTCAGCAAAGGAAAAGATGGATCGAAAGCTACTGACCAAAAAAGGCCGGGAACTGATGGCGCTACGCGGTCAAGCTCCAGAGCCGGTATTTGGTCAGATCAAAGATCGCCAAGCTGCCCGACAATTTTCAATGCGCGGCCTGGAATTATGCAATGGGGAGTGGAAACTGGATGCCGCAGTCCACAATTTACGAAAACTGCACTCGAAATCCGTCTTGAAGAGGAAAAAGAAGGAAAAAACCGTCCATTGATGGGGCCTGAGAGGCCTTTTTGAACAGTTTTTGGCAAATCAGGCCGCTCTGATGGCGGTTCCTTTTTCAAAAACGGCGTTCTGAATCAAATCGCGACAGGCTCTATGGAGGTGCATGAAATTTTGCTATTCTCTTTCAAAAAGTGTGCACTGATGATCCGCTACACCTCGCAAAAACAGCTCCGGTTGCCCGGTTTTGAGACCCCATTTGAGCAGGAACTTGACCCGAATAGCCGTTGAGCCAAGTTGGAGAAGGTTATTCCCTGGGACGAGTTGGTGGATGCATATTGTCTCTGGATGAGTATCCGGCATGGCCGCCCGGCCAAGAGTCCCAGACTGGTGATTAGGGCACTAATTTTGAAGCACAAGCAGAAGTGGACGGATGAGGAGACGGTGCTTCAAATCCAGGAAAACCCGTATCTTCAGTATTTTTGTGGGTATTCCAATTTTTCGTTGAGCCAACCGTTTGCCCCTTCGTTGTTTGTTGAAATCCGCAAACGGATGGGTGAAGAAGTCTTTGATCGTTTTGAAGAAGTCATTCAGGCCCGACTGGAATCGATCCAATCTGGCAAGCAGAATCGTGATCGGAATAGTGAAGAGGGAGATGGTTTTGGGGTTACTCCTGAAGCAGTTGCGGAGAGTGCGGAATCGGATGAAGCACCAGAAGCGAAACCCGGATCAGATGATGTTGCGCTGGATGAGCCTGAACTGGAATCCGAATCGGATCCAGAGCCCCAAGGAAAATTGATCATTGATGCCACGGTCGCCGAGCAGGCCATTCGGTATCCGACGGATTTAAGCACTCTCAACGAGGCGCGAGAAATCAGCGAACGGCTCATTGACCGACTCTATCCGGGTTCTGGTCTACCGAAGAAGCCTCGCACCTATCGGCGAAAAACCCGGCAGAATTTTTTGGCGGTGGCGAAGAAATACAAGCCACGCAAGAACAGGCTGCGTTCCGGAATTCGACGGCAGTTGCAGTATCTGCGCCGCAACCTGGGACACATCGACACCCTGTTGGCTCGATATGCACCGCCTGTCGAGGCGGTTTTGGGAGGTCTGATGCCGCCACCTAGCAAGCCATTTCCAACCAGCTTGTCCTACCAACATGTTCGGCAACTGTGGGTCATTCGGACCGTGCACGATCAACAGAAGGAGATGTACGACAAACGGTTGAAGCGTTGCGATGATCGAATCGTGAGCATCAGCCAGCCCCATGTGCGGCCTATTATCCGTGGAAAATCAGCTAAGTCAGTGGAGTTTGGCTCCAAGTTGAGCGTCAGCCTCGGTGCAAACGGTTTGGCTCATGTGGATACCATCCGTTGGGATGCTTTCAATGAAAGTGGAAATTTGGTTGCTCAGGTTGAGGCATTCAAAAAACGGTACGGGCGTTATCCAGCAGTGGTGCTGGCCGATGGCATCTATGGCACACGGGATAACCGACGCTATTGCAAGGATCGCGGTATTCGATTCGGCGGCAAACCTCTGGGCAGGCCAAAAAAGGTGACGGCAGCCAATAAAGAGGAGGTCCGCAAGGAGAAGCGACAGCGCCGCCAGGACCACCTGAAACGGATTCCCATTGAAGGCAAATTCGGCCAAGGCAAAAACGGCTATGGTTTGGGACGGATCCGCGCCAAGCTCATCAATACCTCCGAAGCGTGGATCCAGGCCATTTTCCTGGTGATGAACCTGATGGTGGTCCTCAGGTTCTTTTTTGCCTCAAAAATGGTGTCCATCATACGGGTCATAGCTGTCATTCAGACACACGTCGACGCATCTGTTCAATACGATCGATTACCGGTCACTTCTGGAAGAGTCGCCAGCCCTGCACTGAGATGTCGTCTGGTGGGGGCTGTGACTTTTTGAGGAGACCCTTATTATGTGAAATGGGAGGTGCGGCGCAAACTCGCGCCTCTGCTCTATACCGATGAGGCCAGAATCCAGGAAAAAGACGATCCGGTCTCTCAAGCACACTCCTCTGAAGAGGGGCTCAGAAAAACGGGAACCCGTAAGGCAAAAAAAGGACTTCCGCTGCACAGCTTTCAATCTCTACTCAGAGAACTGGCTACCCTCTGCAAAGCATGGTTTCAAATCCTGCCAGATGCCAAAAAACCGGTTTCCTTTCCCCGCTTGACCACCCCAACCCCTCTCCAACAGGAAACCTTCAAAATCTTGGAAATCACTGCCTAAAATACAATCCTACCCAGTCAGGCAATCGTCTCTTCTCGTTTATCCATTCAAGAACAGTATGTTGCACACTTTCCAGGAAGAAACTTCCGTCGTGATGGAGGATATAGTCACCTTTTTTGGACTCTGCACAAAACGGTGAGACCACTGCATAAGAACACAATTAATGGTGTGTGTTGTTGCCAGATATTGCCAGACCAAACCCCAAGCGAACCCCACACGAGCCACAAACGTAGAATAGTTGGATGATGCGTGAGAGCGTATATAGTTGAATTGCAAGGGTTTACACAGATTTCAAAAAATGGTACTCTGCCTTCACACGGCAGGGGTCACAGGTTCAAATCCTGTACCGCCCACCATTTCAAGACTTTAGTATCAAGCGGTTAGAGCCAACACTCTAGCCGCTTTTTCTTTGTCCGATTCCTCACCGTGACTAAAACGTGACAGACCATCGAGCCGTGCCACTGCCGAGCGAACGTTCTCTGGAGCCAAATGCGCATACCGTTCGGTCATCGTGATGCCAGAGAGGTTGTTTTCAGCAATTCTCGGTCTTCCGGTGCATGGTGAGTATTTCCTGGTGACAGAGAAAAGCTCACTACTGTTCGAGCATCTGCG
>JADFZT010000086.1 GCA_015232395.1 Magnetococcales bacterium
CAGATCGCCAACGCCCACACCATCTTCAATGTGGTAATGGCCCTGGTCTTCCTTCCCTTTGGAACGCTCTTTGCCCGCTTCTGCGAAGCCGTTGTGCCCGACAAGACCGAAGCCGAACTCGCCGCCGAAGGGGCTGTTTCCGGAGCTTACAAGCCCAAATATCTGGATGACAATCTGCTCACCACCCCGGCCCTGGCCATCGGTATGGTCCGCCGTGAAATGAACATCATGGCCGACACTCTGGAGCAGATGATCAACGATGTGCCTGACGCGGTCTTCAAGGGGGATCTCAAAAAGATGGAAGAGATTCGCCAACTGGATGACCGGGTGGATGAAATTCACGATGCCATCGCCCACTATCTCTCCCAGGTGGGTAGCCAAAACATTCCGGCCCACACCGCTGACGAAGTGATGGCTGCCATCACCGCCACCAGTGAGATGGAGTCCATCGGCGACATCATCGAGAACAACCTCTCCCATCTGGCCGAAGTGTGCGCCAGCGGCAACATCAAGCTTTCTGATGAAGTGATCGGTGCCCTGGGTGAATATCACCAAGCCGTGAAAAAAGCCTTCCAAACCTCGGTGACCGCTTTTGTCTCCGACAATCGCCAGGCTGCTGAGATGGTGATGAACATGAAGGATGAAATCAGCAGTATGGATGCCCAGAGCCGGGCCAAGCAGATGCAGGCCCTGCAGAGTGGTGAAGCAGTGGACAGCTTGAACACCTATACCCTGCAGATGGATATCCGTGAAAACCTGAAACGGATCTACTATCACACCAAACGGATTTCCAAGCTGGTGGCCCGCACCGAGGACGCCGCTGCCTGGAAAGCGGTTTCCTGAACCAAATCCGACCTACACTGACATTCCCGGAATGGGAGACCCGCACCGTTTTAATTGGTGCGGGTTTTTTTGTTGTCGGTATGGATTTTCTGTTCTGCAATCCAGTTCAAAATCTTAAATCAGTAAAAAATGTCTGTAGATACGGGGGGATCCTTGAACTGTAGGCAGGGGGCTCCTTGAACAGCAGGAAAAAGGCCTTGGTGTCAGGTGCTGGAGAACAGGCAACAGAGATGAAAAACGGGTAGGAAAATTTGTGAATTGTCAGTATCATTCATCGAGTTTTGCTTCCGGAAAAGAGTTCTTGAGCCACGCATTGCAAGGGGGTGGGGTTTTCTTGCTCCTTTCAATCGGAAAAAATCGGAAGAGCGCGACACTTTTCATCATTTTCCGTGCTGGATTTTTGCATAGGGCCAACTAACCCAATTTTCAACACAATTATCGATCACCTCGGGATGGATCACGTATGGCACATCAGAATCAAGGCTCCATTGGCACCAAGGTCGGCATGGGCTTCATGCTGGTGGTGGCTCTGTTTTTGTTCGTCATCTGGCGTCACCAGATTGTCCTGGAACGCTCCCAGGAGGAGTACCGCTATCTTTGGGATCAGGTGCAGGCCCGTAAGGATGCCGCCTTGGACATTCGACGCTATGTATTGGAAGCACGCCAGGCTGAAGCGGAATTTTTTCTCATCCAGGATTGGTTTGCCGTCAGCCAAGTGCAGGCCAAGGTGGAGCAGGTTGAGTTTGTAGCCGGATCTTTGGATCGTGGGATAGGCTTGGGGGGGGAGGAGACTGAGCGGGTTCGAGGGTTGATGGCAAACTATCTGAAGCAATTTTTGGCCATTGCCAACGCTTGGCGGGAAAAGGGGCTTGATCACGATTCGGGTCTGCAGGGGCGATTTCGACAGGCGGTACACAAGATGGAGTCGATGTCGGATCTGTTGGCCCACCGATTACCGCTGATCGGAGTGCAGTTGGAAAAGGATATTCTCTCCTTAAGACGCCGGGAAAAGGATTATCTGCTTCGGGGGGATCAAAAATATGTCCGCAAGGTGAAGTCTGAAATCCAGGCCCTCGACCGCTTTATTAACAATGCTCCCCTGGAAAGCGAAGAGGTCGCGCAGTTTCAGCAGCTCATGATCGACTATCAGGAGGGTTTTTTGGCGTTGGTGGCCCAGAATGACCAGATCATCGCACACACCAAGGAGATGCGTCTTTCCGTGGAGCAGATCGAACCACTGCTCAGAGAGATCGTTTCCAATGCCGATCAGGCCATGAATCAGACCATGGCCGAGCTTTCCCAGCGTTCCGAAAAGCATCGGGAGAGCATGCTCTGGTTGACCATTATTTCCTCGTTATTGGGTTTCCTGATCACTCTGATGGTCGTGCTCTGGAGTTCTGCCCAGCACCGCAAGCTATTGCGTAGCTCCTCCCGGATCCAGGCCATCATGGATAATGCCGTGGACGGCATCGTCACCATCGATGAAAAGGGGATCATCGAGTCGGTCAATCCGGCGTTGGAAAACACTTTCGGCTATCCAACGGGGGAGCTGGTGGGGCTGAACGTCAGTGTACTGATGCCATCCCCCTTCCGGGAGGAACATGACGGCTACCTGAAACACCATCTCAAAACCGGGGAGCGCAAAATTATCGGTTCCATTCGGGAGGTGATGGGGGTGTGCCGGGATGGTGGGCAATTTCCCCTGGATCTTTCAGTCAGCTCCTACCAGGTCGGTGGCAAAACCTATTTTACCGGTATTCTCCACGACATCACCGAGCGTAAACAGGCCAAGGATGCCCTGGAGAAGGCTTACGATGAGCTGGAAATGCGAGTCAGGGAGCGCACTGGTGAGCTGGAAAACACCAACCTTAAACTGCAACACGAAATAGACGAACGCATCCGCGCCGAGGAGGGGTTGAAACTGGCAGCCAAGGTGTTTGAAAACGCCAGTGAAGCGATTTTGATCACCGATCACAGGGGGATCATCATTGATGTCAATCAGGCTTTTACCAACATTACCGGTTTTGAGCGGGAGGAGGCCCTGGGTGAAAATCCCCGGATCGGTAAGTCGGGGCGGCACGACGCGGATTTTTATGATCAAATGTGGACGGAAATCACCAACAGTGGCAAATGGTCCGGCGAGATTTGGGACCGCCGAAAAAATGGTGAAGTTTATCCCAAATGGCTCACCATCAACGCCGTCCACACCCCGGATGAAGTGATCACCCATTATGTCGGTATTTTTACCGATATCAGTCACATCAAGGCCACGGAGCAGCGGTTGGAACAGTTGGCCTTTTATGATCCCCTGACCAGCCTGCCCAACCGCATGCTGTTTCGGGATCGACTACTTCATGAGTTCGAAGCGGCCAAACGTTACCACAAACGGGTCGGCGTGTTTTTTATCGACCTGGATCGCTTCAAGAATGTCAACGATACCCTGGGCCATGCTGCCGGGGATATGTTGCTTGAGGTGGTCGCTCGGCGTCTCACCGAGTGCGTCCGCTCATCGGATACCGTCGCCCGCCTGGGTGGCGATGAATTTACCGTCATTTTGGCCGACCTTGATGGTCCACAAGAAGCCGCCCCCATCGCCCGCAATATCATCAAATCATTGATGGAGCCAGTCCCCCTGGATGAGCACAAGGCCCACATTGGAGCCAGTATCGGGATCGCAATTTTTCCGGATGATGGCGGGGATTTCGATACCATCACCAAGTTTGCCGATGTGGCGATGTATCACGCCAAGGCGAGTGGTCGGGGTAATTTCAAGTTTTTTGAAGGCCAGATGAATGCCAACTCCATCAAGCGGGCTGAGCTGGAAAAAAACCTGCGCCTGGGGCTGGATGCCGATGAATTTTTGCTCCACTACCAGCCCAAGCTCTCTCTTTCCACTGGCAAAATCGTCGGTATGGAATCCCTGGTACGTTGGCAGCGGGCTGATGGCAAAATGATTTCCCCGGCGGACTTTATTCCCCTGGCGGAGGAGACCGGGCTGATTATTCCCATGGGCGAGAAAATTTTGCGCAGTGCCTGTATCTTTAACAAAAGATGCATGGAGGAGACCGGTGTACCCTTGCGGGTGGCGGTCAACCTTTCCGCACGGCAGTTCCAGCAAAAAAATCTCCACGATTTGGTGGAAAAAACCCTTCAGGAAACCGGCCTCGAACCCAAATGGCTGGAGCTGGAGGTGACGGAAAGCATGATGATGCTGGATGAAAAGCAGGCCATTGCCACATTAAACCGCTTACGGGAGATCGGCATCTCCATCGCCATGGATGATTTTGGTACTGGTTATTCCTCCCTGAGCTACTTGAAGCGCTTTCCCATTCAATCCCTGAAGGTGGATCAATCCTTTGTCCGGGATATCACCACCGATCCGGATGATGCCGCCATCGTCCAAGCCATCGTCTCCATGGCCAAAAGTCTGAGACTGCACGTGGTGGCGGAAGGGGTGGAAACCGAGGATCAGGCGGTTTTTCTCGATAACATTACCTGTGATGAACTCCAGGGCTATTTTTTCAGCCGTCCCCTGCCTGAGGCGGATTTCCTGAAATTTATCCAAACCCCGATCTGATTTTTCTTTCTTGACCAAAGGGGTATGCCCAGCTTCAAAGGCACACCCATTGCTGTACCCCAGGGATTTTTGTTGCTGTCAGGATGTTTCCAGAGCAGGCAGGGAGACCGTGAAAGTGGTCCCCTTGTTCACTTCGCTATCCACTTCCACATAGCCCCCGTGGGCATCGATGATTTTGAGGACGATGGCCAGTCCCAAGCCGGTGGATTTTTCCCCTGCGGTGCTTTTGATGCTGAGTTTTTGGAAGGGTTTAAAAAGTTTTTCCCGCTCCTGGGGAGGGATTCCCGGGCCTTGATCAGATACGGAAAAATCGACCCAGGGGGGGCGGTGGCTGGCGGAAATCCGGATTTGGGTGCCAGGTTTGGAAAATTTAATGGCGTTGGTGAGGAGATTGTCCACCACCTGGGAGAGGCGCTCGGCATCGAAGGGAATCAGGGGGAGCTTTGGCAGCTCCCGTTCCAGGGTGATCTCTTTTTTTTCGGCGGCCAGGGTCAAGAGGTGAATCCGAAAATCCAGCAGTGCCGACAGATCCCCCGGCTTCGGCTCCAGGGTGAATCGCCCGCTCTCGATCACCGAGACATCCAGCAGATCGGTTACCAGGTTGAGCATCTGGTTGCTGACCCGATGGATGGTTTCCAAAAAAGTTTGGCGATCCTCCTGGGTGAGATCGTCCACCTCCAGCATCAATTCACTGAACCCCCGAATCGTGGCCAGCGGATTTTTCAGATCGTGGGCAGCCATGCCGAGAAAGCGGTTTTTGATTTCATTCAGCTGGGCCAGCTTTTGGCTTTTTTCCTCCAGTTTGGTCTGCTGGGCGCGCAGAGCCAGATGGGTTCGGGTGCGGGCCTGGACAATGGCGGGGCGAATGGGCTTGGTGATAAAGTCCACTGCTCCCAGCTGAAGCCCTTGCAGTTCATCTTCCTCCTGGTTTCGCGCCGTGATAAAAATTACCGGGATCTCCCGGGTGGCGGGATTTTCCTTGAGCTTTCGGCACACCTCATAGCCGTCCATCTGGGGCATCATGATGTCCAGAAGGATCAAATCCGGCGGTTTGGAGGAGGTGGCGATCTGAAGGGCTTTGGGGCCGTTGGTGGCGACCTGAATTTCAAAATGGCTCTTCAAGGTGTCTGAAAGCGCCCGCAGATTGATGGGCATGTCATCGACGATCAGCACCCGTCGGCCATCGATCCCGGAAATCTCATCCCCCTGGTTCCCTGGGGATTGGGGCTTCTCAGAAGCTTGGGTATCGGGCTCCGGGGATCTTGCTGTCATGGCTCCAGATCCCGACACGTCACTCGATTGCGCCCCCCCTCCTTGGACTCATAGAGCGCTGCATCGGCGGTTTCGAAAAGCAGTTTGGAATTGGAGGCTTTATCGGGAAAAATAGTCGCGACCCCGATACTGATGGTAACCTGCAAAACAGCCTCGCTGAAGATGGGCTGAATGCGGGTGGCTTCCACATTGGCACGCATCTGCTCAGCCAGGCGTCTGGCGGCGGGGCCTGCGGTGTTGGGGAGCAGCACCCCAAACTCTTCCCCCCCCATGCGCACCAAAATATCTTCAGGTCGCTGGATCACCTTGGCCAGTGACGCCGCGACCTGTTTCAGACATTCATCCCCAGCGGCATGGCCGTGGGTATCGTTCACCTTTTTAAAAAAATCGATATCCAAAATCATCAGGGAGAGGGAGGTGGATTCCCGGACCGCCCCTTTCCACTCCCGCTCGAAGGCGTGGTCGAAAAAACGCCGATTGGGGATCTCCGTCAGGCCATCCAGAAAAGCCATGGATTCCAACAGATCCACCTTGCGTTTCAAGGCAAGGTGGTTGTGAATCCGCGCTCGGATGATGGCCGGTTGAAAGGGCTTGGTGATGTAATCCACCGCCCCCATCTCCAACCCCCGGGTTTCATCTTCGGTTTCCGTCAGGGCCGTGACAAAAATGATGGGGATCTCTTTGGTCGCGGGATTTTCCTTGAGCTGGCGGCACACCTCATAGCCGTCCATTTCCGGCATCATGATATCCAGGAGGACCATGTCGGGGGGAGGGGTGTCGTTGGCGATCTGAAGGGCCTTGGGGCCGTTGGTGGCCACCAGGATCTGATAGTAGGGCTTTAGATGGTCTGAGAGCACCTTGATGTTGATGGGCATGTCATCGACGATCAGGATGCGTGCGCTGCTGGATTCAGCCATGATACCACTCCTCTTTCCCTAGTCCGCTTTTGCCTGCCGCTCGGCGATGGATTGTTTTAATGCATCCAGCCGGGGCAGGGCTTCGTCATAGGCGATATTTTCGATCAGGTGGATCAACTCCCGTATCTCCCCATCCAGGGAGGTGTCAATCTGTTCTTCCAGTTGGGTGAGATCGCTCTCTTCCACCAGTAGATTGTCTACCAGTTGAGTGCGGATTCTATCCAGGAGTTCCAACTGGGCCTGCCAATCCTGAGGCTGATCGGGAGGGGATAGTGTGGAGCGGCAGGCCGCTTCCCGCAAGTGGTTGGATGTCGTCAGGATCTGTTCCAGCTGCCGGGTAAAGTGGGCCTGGATTTCCGGTAGTTGCTGCCACTGCCCTTCCATGACGGCGGTTTCCAGGTTGAGTGCTGCGGTTTGCAGGGGGGTGGCCCCCAGATTGCCCGCCACCCCTTTGACCGTATGGGCAATGCGTCGAGTCTCCTCCCAGGCTTCTCCCACGACGGCCCGGGAGAGTGCCTGTTTGGTTCCCCTGAAGGTATCGCCAAATTGAATCAGCAGCTTTTTGAAGAGGGTGGCGTTGCCGTTGACCTTGCGCAACCCTGCTTCGATATCCACCCCTGGCAGGACGGTGGGCAGGAGGGTCGATGGCTCTTGGGAAGCAGGGATGTCGGGATTTGCGGCCTCCCGAACTTTTTTGGCCCTTTGTGGATCTGGTTTGATCCAGCGTTTGAGGGCTTCCATCAGCAGGATCGGGTCGATGGGTTTGGTCAGATAATCGTCCATGCCAGCCGCCAGGCATTCGTCCCGGGTGCCTTCCAGGGCGTGGGCGGTCATGGCCAGGATGGGTAGTTGCTCCTTGGAGAGGCTGGTGCGGATTTTTCGGGTGGCCTGCAAGCCGTCCATCTCGGGCATCTGCATATCCATCAACACCAGATCAAAGGGATGGGCGTTGGCCTGCTCCACCCCCAGTCGGCCATTTTCGGCAACGGTCACCACCATGCCTGCGCCTCGGAGCAGTTCACTGGCCACCTCCTGGTTGATGGGATTGTCTTCCACCAGCAATACCCGGGCACCCAGGTGATCCGTAAGCGGCGAAATGCCACCGCCATCCTCTCCCTGTTTGTGGCTTTCCCGTAGCCCATCGTGACCCATGGAGTTAAGAATCGCATCCAGCAAAATCGAGGGGCTGGCGGGCTTTTGGAGGAAGGCCTCTACGCCTGCTTTGAGCGCTTTTTCCTTGGTATCCTCCTCACCGTGGGCGGTGACCATCAGCACGGTGGGGGCTTCGGTATCGGTTTTCTTCGTATCCCGAATGCGCCGGGTGGCTTCGATGCCGTCGATGCCAGGCATTTTCCAATCCATCAATACCAGCTGATAGGGATCCCCATCGGCTTGATCGGCCATCAGCTCCAACGCTTCCTCACCGGAAGCCGCCGTGGTGACCTCAAAGGCCATGCTACCCAACATTTCCGCCAGCACTTGCCGGGCACAGCTGTTGTCATCCACCACCAGCACCCGCAAGCCGGTGAGATTCCGGATCTGGCCTTTTTGGGCGCTGACTTGGGCAGAATCGAGCGTCTCGGCTATTTTGAAAGAGGCCCAAAAGCGAAAGGTGCTGCCTTTCCCCGCCTCACTTTCAGCGAGAATCTCTCCCCCCATCAATTCCACCAACTGTTTGGAGATGGTGAGGCCCAGACCGGTGCCGCCAAAACGCCGGGTGGTGGAGTCGTCTGCCTGGGAAAAGGGTTTGAAAAGTTTTTGCATCTGCTCCGGGGTGATGCCAATTCCGGTGTCGGTGACCGAAAATTCCAGGGTAATGGCCTCGGCGCCAGGGGAGGGTTCTCCCCGCTGGCGAATGCCCACCATCACCTCTCCGCTGTCGGTAAACTTGATGGCGTTGTTGGTGAGGTTGATCAATATCTGGCCCAGGCGCAGCGGATCCCCCACCACCTGCTCCGGCAGCCCCGGAGCCATGTTGAAAATCAGCTCCAGCCCTTTTTCAGCAGCCTTGACATTGAGCACACCTGATAGATTTTCCAGCACCTCTTCCAAGCGAAACGGAACCTGCTCCATGGACATGCGTCCGGCATCTATTTTGGAAAAGTCGAGGATGTCGTCGATGATGCGCAGCAGGGCGTAGGCTGAGGAGCGGATTTTTTTCAGATAATCCTGTATCTGGGGATCGGGATTGGCTCGCAGGGCCAAAAAGGAGAGACCGATGATGCCGTTCATGGGGGTGCGGATTTCGTGGCTCATGTTGGCCATGAAAGCGCTTTTGGCAGCATTCAGACGCCGTTCCCGCTCCGCACGAAAATATTGTGGCAAGAGCAGGGTGAGATAGATAATCCCGATGGCCATGACCGGAAAAAGGGGATCGACAAAGAGCAGGGATTGGGTGAAAAGCAGCCACGCCCCCAGAAATATACCCACCACAACCAGCCCCACCAGCCCCATGGACCAGCGGGGGCGATTGTGGGTGAGAAACCAGGCGCTTCCCCCCCAGGTGAGGAGTAGAAGCAGCATCACAATGTCATCCCACCAGGCAGGCTCCAGGAGATAACTCCCCTCAATCAACTGCTCCACCAGTTGTATGTGGGCCTCCACCCCGGGGATCAACTCTCCCAGGGGGGAGTGGATATAGGCGTTATCCAAAAGGCCTCTGGCGGTGGTGCCGATGAAGACGATGTGGTTTTCCACCTCTTCGGGATCGACCTCGCCCTGGAGCAGATCCACGGCGGAGAGATAGCGGTCAGGGTTGAAGGGCCTGAAATGGAGCCACACCTGTCCCGTGGCTGAGAGAGGTCTGAAGGCTGGACCCAGCTGCAGCCCACGAATACCGGGTTGTACTGGGGAAAAGCGGGCTTCTTCCGGGGAAAGGGTGGTGATGGGCAGGTTGTCGAGCCCGAAAAAAACCCGTACTGATTCAAGCCCCAGGGAGGGGAAGAGGTCGTCCTGCAATTTGAAAAGCAGCGACATGCGGCGGATGGTGCCGCCCACATCCCAGACGTGCTGGCTGATGGCCCCGATCCCTTTGGCGCCGGCTTCCAGGAGCGATAGATTTGGAATGACCCCTTCCACCGGGGCCAAAAATTCCCGGGCATCCCCGCCAAACCCTGGAAAACGGGCCTTGGCTTCGGGCCAGCGGCTCCCTTCCTGTTCCGGGACGATCTGAAATCCGGTCACCACCCGGGCCTGGGAGATGCTCTCGGCCAACTGTTGGTCGTGATCGGGGAGTTGCTCCAAAATTTCCGTGAGTTTCGGATGGAGGGGCCACAGAGCGGCTACGGTTTGGGGGGAGGTTCTGTCCGGTTCGGCCAACAGCAGGTCAAAGACAATGGTTTGCGCCCCCATTTCAGCCAGCCGATCCACCATCTCTGCCAACCAGGTGCGGGGCCAGGGCCATTGCCCCATCTCCAGCAGGCTTTTTTCATCGAGAGCCACCACCCGGATGGGTATGTCAGTAGGGTAGTCCCTGGGATGGAGTTGATGAAGCTGGTCAAAGGCAAAGTGGGTGATTTTTTCCCGAAATGAGGGGTTGGTCCACTGGATAAAACACGCAGCTGCCACCAGTAGCGCCGAAATCCAGAAGGAAAATCGGCGTGGCAGCAGCGTGATTGTTTTTTGCAGCAGCTTCATCGGGGCAAAGGTTCCGGGTTTGCCGGGGTCGGATGACCGATTGCTCCCAAGGTATGGTGCTGGCCCGGGGAGAGCACTCCCTTTGGCCGGGGCTTGTGCAGCCTGGGTGGCGGAGGCCCTTTTCTGTTTGGCGGCCTGGCCCCTCTTTGGATCAGGGGGGTGCCATCTGTTTCTGAAGTGCTCTTGGCTTTTGGTGGCGGTTCACCATCCGGTGGGGGCTCTCCGCCAACTGGGGGCTCGCCATCACCAGGCTCCTCGTCACCTGGAGGTTCCTCGCCATCATCTGGTTCCTCTTCTCCATCTTCAATTTCGTGCCGAAGGTCATCATTATCCATGTGTGCCGGGGGAGGTGGTGCGGATGGTGGAGGCGCTTCAGCGGGAGCCGGTGCAGAAGAGGATTGGCTGGAAGCATCCATTCCAAAGTCATCGTCATCATCAAAGCCACCCTCTTGTTCGTGATCACGGTTCTGATATTCATTATGCATTTCATCGTCGTCAGAGGAGGTCTTGTTCAATCCCCCCTCGTCATCGTCCATCTCGTTTTTTTCATTTTCCTCTTTTTCATTCCCTTCTTTTTCGTTCCCTTCTTGTCCTGGTTTGTCATCTCCTTCGTTGTCATCTCCTTCGTTATCATCTCCTTCGTTGTCATCTCCTTCATTGTCATCTTCTTCGTTGTCACTGTTTTTGCCTTTTCCATGCTGAAAAGGGGCCTCACCAATCGTCAACAGATCAATACTGATACGTTTTTTGGTCAGTTTGGGAGCCATTTTCAGGGTAGTGACCAGGGCATTTTGTCCCGCTTCCACCACCAGCTCCCCGCCGTCATTCTGCAACACCACGGCACCATCATTGACGCTCACATGCAGCGTTTTGGCAAGCAGGGCGGTATAATCGGTACCCCGGATGCCCAGCATCGCCAGGGAGGTTTTGAGTTTATATTCTCTCGGTCGGTTTTTGCCGATTTTGCCGGTCAAGGTATGGATCGCCCCTTTGATCAGGCTCATGTGGGCGCGGTTGGTATCCACTCCCGGGGCTTGGTAGCGATAGTCGTCGATGGCAAACCGGGTGTTTTTATAGAGGGTCAACATCGCCCCATCGGTAAAGCGGATCTGGGCTTCCCCGGCACCGGTGACGATGGTTTCGCCATTATGCACCAGAGCCCCCCGTTTCAGGGGGCGGGGGGCCTGATCAACCTCTTGGGCATGTACCTCTCCCCTGGCGGCCAATACCTTGGCAGCGATGGTTTGATCGATGGATTTTTCCTGGGCGTGCAGAGGCCAGGGCAGCAGCAGAGAGGCCACCGCAATCCATATGATCAGGGGAACACGCCAACGGTTGCCGATATCAATTGGGTCCATGGCTGAAACTCCACGTTAAGGAGAGTCCGACCAGGTGTTGGTCGTAGTCGGACAAACCGATGTTGGCCTTGTTGCGGAGATAACGGTAGGAGGGAGAGAGAGACCACGTTTTAGAGAAGGCATAATCAACCGCGACATCGAAAATCCACTGCGTCTCATCCAGGGTTTCAAAGAAGAGGGTCTCCTCGGCATCGTATTCGATGGACTCCACATAGGCCCGACCCCAGATCGACAGAGAGGGGGTGAAGCGATGGGATCCCCCCACATGCCCTCCAATATATTGATTGCCCAAAAAATCCCTGCCAGCGGTTTTTTCCCACTGAACACCGCCGTGGAGGCCATAATAGAGGAGGCTTTCACCGCTGGTTTCACCCAACTCGATCTGGTGGCTGATACCTGCGGCCAGCTCCCGGGCATCATCCACGGGATAGTCCGGATAGGTATAGTCCAGATAGCGCAGATGGGAACTCACCCATTGGTTTGCTTTGAGGCGATGCTGCCAGAGGAGCTGCCCCCCCCAAAATTGGCGGTAGAGTTTTTCATCGTCCAGATAGGCCTGGGCCAGACCGGTCAAGGAGTAGAGGTTGCGACCGGTTTCGTGGGAAATGCCCAGGTGCAGGTTGCCGTAGCCTTCATCGTTATCATGACGGCTGGTGTGGCTGTTTTGAAAAAAATCGATCCCCCCCAACAGAGCGGTTTTTTGTGTAACGGGGTGGATGAAGAGGAGACTGCCGGAAAGAGAGCCAAAGAGATCGTCGTCAGCGGAGAGGGTGCCCAGGCTGGTGAGGTTGACTGGGTCGATGCCGGGAATCAGCAGCGCATCCACATCGGGGCCACCGGTGACATTGCTGTCGTAGCCCAGCGTGGTTTTTAGATGTCCCCGCCAGCGGGTGGGGCTTTTTTTGGGGATTTTTGAGGGGATCTGCGCTTTCAGATCGGCCATCTCCTGTTTTTCAGCGGCGGAGAGCTGTCTTTTTTTGAGTTGGTTGAGATTGAGATTGGCAGAGTCGAACTGCTCCAGCTCCACATGGATGCGGGTAGCCAGGAGGTGTGTCCGGATGTTGTTGGAATCCGTGATCAACATCCGCTCCAGAGCAAAAAGGGCGCGCCGACCTTGACCGGTTTCGTGCAGTGCCTGGCTTAAGAGTTGGTCATAGTCGGCCATGCCTGCCAGCGACTCCTCCAGAGGAAGTAACAGCGCCAAAGCTCCCTTGGCATCCCCTTTTTCAAGCAGCTCCCGGGCTTTTTGTCGGACGGTTTCCCCTTGGTTTTCCTGTTGCGGGCCTGGCGGGCTGTTTTTTGTGGTGGTTGTGGCAGGGGAATTTTCCAGGCTTGCGGTATGACCGTATCCTGAAAATAGTCCCAAACTCACAAGGCCCGTGGCGATAATCGCCCTCTTCCAGCCTCGTTGGGGTCTGTCATGGGTTTTTTTTGTCATCTGCCAGCCACTACCTGAAAAATGGAATGAGTGGGGCAGGGTGGTTCATCCACCTGACGGACCAAAAATTCTCTCCCCCAGTTAACAGGATACACCCTTTTGCCGATGGATATCTTGTTTTGGTGTGAAAATCAGGCCTTTTTTTGGATCGCTCCACAGGAGAGAGAGGCCAAATGGGGGTGAAAAGGCCCCCTCAGGCCAGAAGGGATGGGAATGTGGGACAACAGCCTGTTTTTAAGTTGGATATCGATTTGACCAGGGGGGATTGCCTTCCCCTCCACTCCTCCGGTTCACTTAAGATCCATCATCCAGGGGAGAAAAATTGGGATCGATGGCCGGGAGGAGGGGGTGGGATCTCTCTTGAATGGGGGTAAATATCGGCTGCCGGGAGGCTATTCCGCCAGCCAGGGTCGTTCGGAGTTGGCAAAATCTTCCCAATAGGCACCCAGTTTTCCTTTGATCGCCTCATATTGGCGAGCCCGCCAGCCGATGAGCACCCCGGCATAGTGGTTGGCCGGGGAGTCGGCCCCCTCCAAAATACCCTCTACCAGGTCGGGCATCACCGAAACATCATTCATGGTGCCCAGCACCCCTTGGAGTTTTTTCAGGCGACCGATAAAGCGGTCCATACCTTTTTTGGCGAAGAGGGGCTTGAAAAATTCCGTGGCATAGCGCAACTTTTTGCAGTCGATGCGCAACTCATGCAGCGCTTCAATGGGGAGTTCATCGATCCGGGAGCCATCCCGCATCACCCTCAGCAGCCGTTTATTGAGCACCTTGATGGCGTAGGAACTGATGGGTTTCATCAGCTTGAGTCGGTAATCCCCGGGCAGGTCGGCATCAAACCAGGCATTGCTCTTAAGCCAAGCGTCAAACCCTTTGCGAAAGGCCTCGTAGCGGTCGCTGTCGAACATGTCCCGCACCTGGGTGTAGGCTTTATCCCGGTGTTTTCTGGAGAGATTTCCCAGCCGTTTTTCTCCATCCACCAATATTTGTGCGATCTCCTCCCCCTGGGCCTGGGGAATTTTTCCGGTCATGGCGCCCAATCCTTCATCGATAAAGACATCCAGATCCCGGGCCGGACCCAGCTCACCCGCTACCCAGCGCATCTCCTGGGACCAGGTGTCGAGAATTTCCCGGGGGATGGCTTTGCGGAAGATCACCAGGGCCGAGCGCATCCGTCGCAGGGAGACCCGGACCTGATGGACCCCTTCGATATCCCGCCCGTCATAGGCGATGGGCGCCCACTTCAACATGACTTCGAAGTTATGGCGCATGATGAGGCCAAACGCTTCGGTAACGGTCTGGCTGACATGGATGGGCATGGGAAGATTATGGGGTTTGGGCATCGGCCTGAGACTCCTTGGTCTGTAAAAGCTTTGTGGCTCGCATCCTGCGTTGGGTGGCATGGTTCAAACCGGTCCACAGCTCTTCATATACCCCAAATGATTCGGTTTGGCACCCCGTTTTGCTGCTTTGCTGGGGCTTTTTGGTGGGTTATCAGGCCTGATTTCAGGTAAATAGGGTGGGGAGAAAGTTTGCTTTATTTTTGCAGAACAGGCTGTTTATCAATGGTTTCTTGTTATGCTGACAGGGGGCTTGGAAGGGGTGGACTGGTGTGGCGATTGTAACAACCCGGTGTTGCCAGTAGGGATGGTGAATCAGCCGGGATGACTCCCAGGCTTGGGGTATGCTGAAGCTCAGGGCTTCTGCTGGGGGGAGAGGTGCTTGGTGTGGTTTGTGAATCGGTTGTCGGGTAGAATCTTCTCTGAGCTTGTTTTTATTCTGTTCTGATCCTATTTTGCCCAGCTACCGCCATTTTTTTTTGAGGTACTACGCGAATGACCGAACTCACCATTGCCGATGTCGGCGTCGAGCGTTTCAACAACGACCATCAGCGGCTGCTTTTTTATGTGGTGGAATTTACCCGCCTGGCCAAACGATTCAAGGAGCGGGAACCCTTTGAAGATGAGTGGGATCAGGTGGATGCCATTTTTCCCCGCCTGGAAAAATATACCCATCACCACTTTGAGGCAGAGGAGGCGATGATGCGGGAGCACGACTATCCCCATCTCGACCTTCACGTCAAACAGCATCACCATCTGGTTTTGCATCTCAAGGATCTCAAGGCAGGTGTGGCTGATCGCCGAAATGTCGCCATTGCCCGACTTGAATCCTTTCTGGAAGATTGGCTCCGGCAACACATCAACCAGGAGGATGTGCGCTATCGGGGGTTGTTCCAGCTGGCCGAAACCCGGGAGATCGTCCACAAGGCGCTTTTCAACGAAATGATTTCAGCCGGCCAACTGCATCAGGTGGTGGCCGCCCCTCCTGGCAATGTGGTTCTCATCGATCTGCGCACCGAAACCGAACAGCTGGAGGGAATTATCCCCGGCAGCCATCTCTACCCATGTGATCACAATCTGGAAAACCGCCAGGATACCGGGCCGTTTGAAGCCTGTTTTGGGGCCACCTTCGATGCGGATCGGTTTGATGCTGATAAATGGTACGTGCTCATCTGCCGCTCCGGCCCCCGTACAGAAATTGCTCTGGAAAAATTTTTGGATGAGGGGCTTAAGGCGTGTGAATTGATCGGTGGGATAGAGGAGTGGAAACGTCAAAATTATCCCGTATCACCCTTTCTGCCCACAACTCCCAGGATACGTTGAATGGGGATCTTTGCCGAAAAAAAGCCTGAATTCATTCCCAAATTCGGAAGCTTATCTAGCGTGATAGGTTCTTGCTCAACAAAAACGCGAAAAAAATTCACGTTTTTTGATTTGGCCTAAACCAGAGCCAAGGCTTGTGTCAGC
>JADFZT010000087.1 GCA_015232395.1 Magnetococcales bacterium
AAATATTTGATTTTAAAAGGGAATAAGACTTATCAATCACCAGCAAGCAAGGCAGTTTTATTCACACAAAGTTTGCCTTATGACGCGCGATTTTTCATACCCCTTGTCCTGTTGGTAGCAATGAAAAACGGTGAAACTTCAGCTGAATAGTTACAAAAAAGATAATCCTGATAGTTGATCCGCAGAAAAGGGTGGGGTTGAATCGTCAGACTTTGAAAGGATCCCATTTTACTGAGAGCGCACCGATCCCCTGGACGCTCCAGATGCTTGCGTCACTCAGGGAGCCTGTGAACCGCCCCTGACAGCCGATCTCAGGGGTCGGTGGGGGTGGTTCCGATGACCCGGAATCGGCGATTTTGCCAGGAACCCCGCATGGTTACCTTGAAGTTGCCGAATTCGGTCTCCAGCTCGGGAATGGTGAGGGTGTTCTGATCCAGCGTGGCGGATTCCTCGGTGGTGTTGTATTCACAGCCGTTGGCAAAGGTGGGGATCCCTTGGGTCGTGCCTGGGCAGTCGTCCCATTGGTCGATCACCCCATCCCGGTCGGTATCGATAATCACCGTATCAACATTCTCAAGCACCGAAAAAGGCTCTCCGTCCCAGTTGGTGACCTGTACCGGTGTCGATTGATCCTCGGTGGTGCCATCTCCCAGCATTCCGAGATCATTGCCCCCCCACGTCCACACGGTGCCATCGGACTTGACCGCGACCGAAAAATAGTTGGTCGCATCGATCTCTTTGATGTTGACCAGATTTTTAACTCGAACGGGGAGCGTGCTGGAATCGGTGGAGCCATCTCCCAGCTGACCCCGATAGTTACCCCCCCAGGCCCAGACGGTGCTGTCGTTTTTCAGTACCAGGGTGTGGGCCTTGCCGGAAGCGATGCCGGTGCTGTCGGTGATTAATGCCTGAACAGGGGAGGGGTTGTCGTCGGTAGTGCCATCTCCCAGCTGACCGTAATAGTTGTAACCCCAGGCAAAGACCGAGCCGTCACGCCCCAGAGAGGCGGAGTGGGGGCCGTCGGTGGTGACAGCTGCCATGTGGTCGAGATCCACCTGGATCGGGGTGTAGCGGTCGGTCAGGGTGCCGTCTCCCAACTGCCCACGATAGTTGGCTCCCCAAGCCCACACCGAGCCATCGGTTTTGAGCGAGACCACATGCGCCCCACCCAGGGAGAGACTCCGAACCTGGGTCAGATCCAAAACCTGGACCGGGGTTGTGCTGTCGTCGGTGGTGCCATTGCCCAGCTGGCCATAGTTGTTATAGCCCCAGCTCCACACCGTGCCATCCCCTTTGAGGGCCACGGAAAACTCATAACCTGCCCCAACCGCGACCACATCCGTCAAGCCGGGAACCTCTACCGGAGTGCTCTCCTGGAGTCCATCCCCCGCTTCACCGTTGCCCAGTTGCCCTTTGACGTTGGAACCCCAGGCCCACACCGTGCCGTCGCTTTTGACCGCCAACGAATGGGTGTTGCCCGCAGCCACAGCGATCATATCCTCAAGCTCTGCTATGGGAACCGGAATGGCGCTGTATTCTCCAACACCGTTGCCCAGCTGACCTGTGGCGTTATAACCCCATCCCCAAACGGTGCCGTCCATTTTCAGCGCCAGGGTGTGATAGGTTCTGGCAGAAATTTTTGGCGGCGTGGCGTGAGCTTCCCAAACAAAACCGCTCTGGAGGAGCAGGGGTAGCAGTAAAATGACCGTCAGGGTCGCCAGGGATCTATTCTTCATGACAGCTCCTTCACCTGCTTTCAGTATCGATGATATTCCACCGGGACCGCTCCTTTTGTTGGAGAGCAGGAGGTGTTTTTTGTCTTATATAGTACACTCAAAACGTTCTTCTTCAGGTTGCTGGTTTGAAATTTTTTTCACCAAACCAATCGTTTGCAACAGGTTGTTTCCAGATCACCGTTTCAAAAAACAAGTCTACCTCAATCAGGTCGTACTACTCCTTGAGACGTAGTCAGCTTACAAAAAATTCCCAAAACCTGCCATCAACGCCCCCACAGGGGTGGAATTCCGTGATGTTGGCCTTTGAAAGTGGTGGAAGGATAGGACCAGACGATTCTTCTGCGGTTGTTGACTTCGATGATCCGTCCATTCAGGGCATCGGCGATCAGGGTGTTGCCATCGGTGAGACGGTCGGCATCCGTTGGGGAGGAGAGACGTCGGTTATAGCGCCAAACGATCTGCCCTTCCGGATTCACTTCAATGACCCGATTGTTGCCCTGATCGGTGATGAGGGTGTTGCCATCCTCCAGGCGGTCGGCATCCACGGGGCTGTCCAGGATTCTGTTTTCAGTATTTTCCGGATAGCGCCAGACGATAGTTCCCTCCGGATTCACTTCAATCACCCGGTTGTTGCCCTGGTCGGTGATCAGGGTGTTGCCATTTTCCAGGCGCTCCGGGCGGATGGGGAGGTTGAGCTGGCCCTCTTCTGAGCCCCAAACGCCGGTCACCCCATATTGCCAGTGGACGGTGCCGGTTTCGTCAAGCTCCAAAACCCGATGGTTGTTGCGGTCGCTCACCAGATAGCGGGCGTTTGGGTCTGATGGGGTGGTGGGGAGTTGGCTGACGTGGTTGGGGGCGTTCAGAGTGGAGCCGTCAGAGAGGCTGACCTGGTCGCTCTCCCACAGAAGGCGATTTTCCCCATCCAGCAATAGAATGCGATGATTGCCGGTATCGCTGATCAGGGTGTTACCCCCAGACAGCCGCAGGGCGTTGTGGGGGTGGTTCAAGGGGGCCAGATAGAGGGAAATGACATCGCCTTGGGAGTCGATGCCGATGATTTGGCTGGTGTCATCGCCATCGGTGATCAGGGTGTTGCCGTTGGCCGCCCGTTCCACATCAAAGGGTCTTTTGAGTTCGATATCCCAATCCTCATTGAGATTGGCCCCAAAGCGTTTGGCCATCTGGATGATGAGATTTGATGCCAGGTGTCTATAATCATCCAGCTCACCCGGCATCCAGAGCGGTTCGGTCTCCTGGAAGGTGTCGTTGGCAGGGTTGCCCATCTCCTGGCCGTTAAGAAGCACCAGTTCGGTTTTGCCAGCCAGAGCCGAGCGGATCATCTCCAGGGCGTGATCCACAAAACCATCCGCTTGCGCATGATCCTCTTCGGATTGGGCGCGCAGATAATATCCGGAAAAATCACCGATATAGCGATAGGCTTCCCGCTCTTCCCAAAAGAGTCGGTTTTCAGCTGAAGGATCAGTCGGGGTGCTCAGATGACCGCAAATTTGGTCCCCCTCCTGGTCAGAGTCATAGAAAGTGGTGACTAAATTGTTGGAGGGACCTTCCATATCCACCAGATATTGAACAGGCAGCTCCGGATAGCGTCCTAACGCGCCTGCTGCCAGGGAGAGGCCGAAGGAGAAGGATTGCAGGCCGATGTTGTTGACATCAACGTAGCTCTGTTCGGTGAGATGTTCGATGATGGTTTTTAAGGCATCCTGACCTGCAAAGCCGTTGCAATCTTCCTCTCCCTCGCTGGTCAGATCCCCCTCATTGCCGCTACCCCGGCCCTGAAAATTAAAGCCCACCACCACAACCCCTTTTTCAGCCAGCTGGCGATACTCATCGGTATCCACCATGACGGTGCCGGATCCCTTGCCGCCGGGCAGGGCCACAACAGTGGGGAAGGATCTGTCCGGGTATTGGTCCGGGTCGGGGCGTAGGATATGGCCGTAGAGGGCGATATTTTGGTTCGGTTCGGTGAGCCAGATCTCTTCGGTGATGATTTCAAAGGTAGGGGTTTGGGCCGCCCAGGTGAGACCTGGGGCAAAGGTAAAACTCCAGAAAAAAATCAGTGAAAAAAAGATGCTTCCAAGCACTTGGCCCATGAAAACAGACTCCGCTGTTTGTGATAACGTCCTCCCGGACAGATACAGATCAACTGGTTGGCCTGGCCCAATCCATGGCCATTTGACTCAACCATGATATCAAAAACCACCGACCCCCTGCTTATCTTTCTGGTGGATGGGTAAGGTGTTGAGAGTAATGGAAATTATTTGACAGCTGCGACGGCGCACCTGGGATATGCTCCTGTCAATCATGCTGATCTGCTTCGGCTGGAGGGCGCATTCCGAGTGTCACCCAGGCCTCTTTCCCAAGCTTATCAATAGTACGCTGTTTTTGATGTAAGTCAAAGAGCAAATAAAAATCAATCGTATTTGCAGGTGGGCAGGCCGCTTATTTTCAGTCACCTGCCGGTGGTCTGAAAAAGAGTAGTACTTCAATCCTGGGGGATGAATCGTGTCCTAAAAGCCAGGACCACCCGATGTAAACTCTCTTCCAATCTTGAGAGTGTCTCGGTGTGGATCGGTTCCGGGAGGCCACCATAATAGGTTTCGGTAATGGCACCGGCGATGGCGGCTTGGGTGTCGGCATCGCCTCCCAGGGAGATGGCGTTGCGCAGGCAATCTTCAAAACTGGTGCTGTCGAAAAATGGCTACAAAGGTTTGGGGGGCTGCTAAAATTTGGGAATGATGTCGAGGATCGTCACCTCTTCGCCGTGAATGAGGGGTTTTGAGCTCGAATCATTCTGTTTGGGGCCGTAGCTGTTGGTCAGCCAACTCTTGACCGGGGGGGTGTCCAGAGTGCGAATCGTGGGAGATTGGATTTCTTCCTGAGGGGGCATGGCCAGGGCTTGAACCAAGGCTTCGAGGGGTGCGTTGATGGGGGGATCGATGGGGGCCTTGGCGGCGGCCAAAAGTTCTGCCATGGGATAGCTGAAGGGTTGCTCAGGAGCTTGGGTGATAATCAGCGGGTCGCTGGCAGAGGTCTGGGGCCGGTCGGGGAGGGACCACGAACCCATGGTTTGAATCTGACTCTCCTGCTCCGGGGTGGTGTGGGTTGACGGCAGCAGTTTGCCGCCGAGGGAGAGCAGGCTGATGGGGAGTATCACCACGGCTATCACTGCGATGACCAACTGTTTGCCGCCGACTTTCAAAGAGAGTCGCCACTTGTTGCTTATCTTCGGCGTCTCCACATTTTCTTGACACGGCCCTTTCTTGAGGCTTGAAAGGAGAGAGGGGGCAGTGCTTTTTTTATGGTTGGCAGTGGGATGCCAGGTGTTGAGTTGTTTCAGGGGTAGTGTCAGTGCCAGGGCATTGATGGATCTGGTCAGGCGCTTGACTGGTCCACCCAGGAATCGGGCCGGGTTATCTATGGCGCCAAAGGGTCGGCCCAGCACTGTATTGATGAAACCGAGGAGAAAAAACCCCATCACAGCCCCCCCCAAAATACCCAGGGGCAGTTGCAGACGTTCCCGGGGAAAAATGGGATAGTCGGCAGCCTGGGCCGGGGTCAGAGGGGTGAGCAGAGAGGGGTGGCCTGAAGGGGTGTGGCTGCGGGTGGCAGGGGTTCCCTGGCGCAGGGCGATGTAGCGTCCCATGATCCGTGCAAGAATTTCCCGGGCCTTCTCCTTGGAGTGCCATTGGAGGGTCAGTTCAATGGCCTGGGTGGCAGGGTTTGCTTGGATCGTGAGGGCTTGTTTCAGCTCTCCTGTCAGCTGCTTCAGGCGCTGAAAATAGCTGCTCTGCTGCGCTGTGACGGGGGGTAGTTCAAGAATCTGGTGGGCCAGAAGAGATTGGGCTGCAATGGAAATAAACTGCTCGGAGGTGATTTGAGCCACTTCATTATCCAGCTCTTCCCGGCTGATGGCTGGGAGAGGGGCGCGGGTGGCTGACAGGGTAGGGGTGGAAAATCCCTCCTGGGAGCGCTTCAGCATGAAAGAGCCCGAGGCGGCATAAATGGGCGGCCAGATGAGGGCGATCAAAACCGCCAGCGTCAAAAATAACCCGCTGGTGTGGAGAATCGGTCGTTTGTCAGCCTGAAATCTTTCCGGCAATTGTCGAAAAAAATCCATGATCCAGGCAGCCAGTGTGGGGGAGCCCAAGGTCGGAAAGATGGAGCCGGAGGCAGTGCTCATGGTGAGATCCAGTGGCTGCGCAGTTGATGAAATCAAGGGTCTGTCCGGGCTTTAGGAGAGGCGCCGGTCGTGGGAGTTAATCGCAAGAATTGCGCCAATATTATGTCGGTATTTTGTCTGCGGTCCTTTATGCATGTGTCAGCGTGGATCCGGGCTGACCGGGAGGGTTTCGATTGGGGCTCTTTTGGGTCAAATTGGCGCAGGTGGTTGCCTTCTGGGGACAATTCCCTGAAAATTCCGGCACTGTTTTTCACGCAAACCCCAAATCGAATAGAGGTTTTCCCGCCCATGTCCAACGCTTCCCCTTTGGCAAGATGATCCCCCTGGCCGTGCCTGACTTGACCGGAAACGAGGGGAAATATCTCCAGGAATGTATCGAATCCACCTTCGTCTCTTCGGTGGGGCCTTTTGTCACGCGCTTCGAAGAGGAGGTGGCCCAAGCTTCGGGGAGCCGGCAGTGTGTGGCGACAGCGAGTGGTACCGCTGGGCTGCATACCGCTCTGGTCGCTCTGGGGGTTGGGGCTGGGGATCTGGTCATTCTGCCTTCACTGACCTTTATCGGTAGCGCCAATGCCATCGCCTATTGCAGGGCGGACCCCTGGTTGCTGGATGTCTCTGCTGACGGCTGGAATCTCGATCCCGAGGGGCTCAAGGCGTGTCTGGTCGATGAGACCGAAACCCGGGAGGGAAAGCTCATCCATCGGCAGAGTGGTCGCCGGGTGGCTGGGATCATGCCGGTTCATGTGTTGGGCAATCCGGCACAGATGGACCCCATCATGGCCCTGGCCCGTCAATATGGACTCCCGGTGGTGGCGGATGGGGCTGCGGCACTGGGGGCGCGCTATAAAGGGCGGGCCATTGGCGATCTGGGGGCGGATTTGACGGTTTTTTCCTTCAACGGTAACAAAACCATCACTGCTGGTGGTGGTGGCGGGGTGGTGGGGGAAAATCGGGAACTGCTGGAGTTGGTTCGTCATCTCACCACCACCGCTCGGGTGGGGAGCGGCTATGATCACGACCGGGTGGGATTCAACTATCGCATGACCAATCTTCAAGCGGCTGTGGGATGTGCCCAGATGGAGCGTTTGGAGAGTTTGGTGGTGGCCAAACAGCGCATTCGTGATCGCTATGAGTCCGCTTTTCAGGGGCTGCAGGGGATCTCCCCTTTTCCGATTTCAGCGGATTCGGTGAGTGCTTGTTGGTTTTCCGGGATGGTGGTGGAAAACCGAACAGCCGAAGAGATGGAAAAGCTGCGCCAGCGGTTGCGGGAGGCGGGGATTGATGCCAGGCCTTTCTGGAAGCCGATCCACCTCCAAGCCCCTTATCGCCAAGCGCCAAGGAGTGGGCAAGGGGTGAGTGAATCGGTCTGGTGGCGGATTTTACCCTTACCCTGTTCTTCGGGGATGGTGCCGGAGGAGCAGGAAAAAATCATCGCCCTCACCCGAGAGGCGCTTCGCTAGAAGATTGATTCCAATCAAAAAACCTCATCTACTGCTTTTATTGTTAGGGGTGAAGGGGGATTATCTCCCTTCCGGGTGTGGGCAGAGCCCACGGTTTGTCTGTTGATCTTAATCTTTTGACTTTGCCTTCCCAACCCCAGCGGGTTTGGGGCGCAGCCCCAAGGTCTTGTTTTTTGCCTTTTTATCAAACAGATCAAGATGCGCCATTTCCAAATTTCCAAATGGAACGACTATATCTTTTATTTTGATTCAAAACCGACCCAGTTAATCTTCTGCGGCCATGCGAAACCAATAAGCGGCTTTTTCCGGGTCTTTGAACACCCCGCGCCCCTGGAGATAAAGCTCCCCCAGTTTCATGCGCGCCTCCCGCTCCCCGCTGTTGGCTGCTTGCTCCATGAGGCGAATCCCTTCCGATTCGTTTTTGGCAACCCCCTGACCCTCCAGCATGGCCAATCCCAGACGATATTGCGCCAGAGGGTCTCCAGCTGCCGAGGCTTTTTGGTTCCAGAAAGTCGCGCGTTTGCTGTTTTGCACCACTCCCCGCCCTTGGGCATAGAGTTCGGCTAAACGGACCTGAGCCCAGGGATCGCCATTTTCGGCGGCTTTGTGAAACCAGGCAGCCCCCTGCTGTAGATCCTGATGGATGCCGTGCCCTTCCATATAGGCTTCACCCAGAGCCATCTGGGCGGGGGGTTCGTTTTGGCTGGCGGCCAGTTGAAACAGTTTGACCGCGAGATCGACATCCTGCTCCACCCCCAGGCCATCCCGGTAGAGTTCTCCCAGACGAAAACGGGCCCAGGGATCCTCTGCCTCGGCGGCCTCCAACAGCCACTCGGCGGCTTCTTCAGGGTTGGGCTCGACTCCCCCCTCGCCAGAGGCCAGGATATCTCCCAATCGGGCTTTGGCTGGCACTTCCCCCGCTTCGGCGGATTTTCTCAGCCAGAGCATGGCCAGATCATAATCCTGGGTCACCCCCCGTCCTTCGATGAGTAGCTCCGCCAGCCGGAATTGGGCATGGGTGTGCCCCCCCTCGGCGGCTTTCATGAAGAGCTTGGCTGCCTCCAGTTCATCGTGTTCAACCCCTTGGCCCTCCAGATACATTTCTGCCAGATAGACCGGGGCGTCGGGTTCTTCCTCGACCATGGCTTGTTCGAGCCATCTGACTGCTTGGGCATACTCTTCCCGGGCGTAGGCCTCATGGGCCTTGGCCATCACCCCCTCATAATCGTTTGATGCCGGCTCTTCGACCTCTTGCGGGGGTGAAAAGCCTCTTTTGGCGGAAGAAGGGGGTTGGCGGTGGAGATAAACGGCTGTCCCCAGACCGATCAGGGCCAGGAGCAGAAAAATTTGTAGAAAACTGGCTTTTTTGCCCTGCTTGGGCGGGGCACCATTGATGGTGCGGGTCTCGACGGTGTTTTGAGTGGTGGACGGGTCGGGCGGCATGACCACGGTGGCGGCTTCATCTGCGGTAGCGATGAGGGTGGCGGCCTCATCGAAGCCAGCGTGGAGGGTGGGGGCCTCGGTAGGCGGGAGAATCCCCCCCTGATCGGCTCTGACCGCCTGGATGGTTTCCAGCTCATGGGCCAGTTGCACCCCCCCCAGTTCCGTAACCCCCGACGGGGTTGGTTTGCCAGTGCTGGCCAGCAACTCTTCCTGCCACGCCTTGGCGGATTGGGGGCGTTTATTTTCCAGGATCGCCAGGGCATGATCCACTGCTTGTAAAAAAGGCAGGGAATAGTACCCCTTGCCCACCATCGTGGCTTGAGGGAGAGGGTCGGGAGAGCCTCGCAAAAGGGCAGAGGAGCGCTCGGTGCTGGGCAGGGGGCGATCACCGCTTATCGCCCGGTAGAGCACTCCCCCCAGGGCATAGAGGTCGGTCCAGGGGCCTTGGGTTTTGCTGGAGGCGTAATATTGTTCGAAGGGGGCGTAACCGGGGGTGAGGAAGGTGGTGAGGGTTTTGGTCTCCTCTCCCATGGCGTGGCGGCTGGCGCCAAAGTCCAGCAAAACCGGGCTTTGATCGGCATCCCGGATATAGATATTTTCCGGCTTGATATCCCGGTGCAAAAAACCGGCGGAGTGCAGAACATGGAGGCCATCGGTGATGGCTGTGGCCATTTTGACCAGTTCCGGCTCGCTGCGCTGTAGCGCTCGCCTGAAAAGCGCCGCCAGACTCTCGCCTTTTTCATACTCCATGACGATATAGGCGGTTTGATTGGTTTCAAAAAAATTGAGCACCCGGACAATATTGGGATGGCGAAAACCCGCCAGGGTTCGGGCTTCCTGGAGAAAGCGCTTCAGTCCGGTCTGGTAGTTGTCTTCATCCTGGCTGGATTTGGGGCGGGTCAGGCCGGTGGCGTCACGCAGGGCGATTTCCCGGGGGAAATATTCTTTGACCGCCACCTGTATGGCGAGTTTATCGTCTTCGGCCAGATAGGTGAGGCCAAAGTTGCCCTGACCCAGGACTTTGACAATCTTGTATTGATGGAGGTAGGCACCAGGGGCCAGGGCTTCGTGAAACTTGCCGGCCTTTTTTTTCCGGCGGGGTGGCGGAGCCATGGCGTGGAACCTTCCTGGTGGTGGTCAATGGCGTTGGCAATTCCAATCCACCCTAGCATAATCTTTCCGCCCATCCGTCGTCCAGACCGCGTGGTTGGGGGATCACAAAAGAGAGGACGGTGGCGGACGGTTTGGTACGATTTTACCGGTCTGATCGGGGCCCATGGGCTATGATTGAGGGGGTGCTTGGTAGTCAGAGAGTCTGTTTTATGGCAGGCCCTTCTTGGATTGAGCCCGATTGAGAGCGTTTATCTGGGAGTCGGTGATGAGACGAACCCCTTTTTTGGCAGAGTGGCCTTTTTTGGTGCGACCTATGATTGTTTTGTTTTTCTTGGGCTTTCTGGGTTTTCTGGTGATGCTTTCCCGGACCGGACCCGCTTGGGCAGAAGAAGATTTGGCCCCATCTGGTGGATTGGCCGGGGATATCACCCACAGGCCGCTGAATGGCTTTGGGGGTTTTTCCAGTGGCGAGGGGTTTGAAGAGATCGATCCCGGGGATGAAGAGGGGGAAGATGGGTTTGGAAGTCAGGGTTTTGACGATGGGGAAGTGGAGCCGGGAGATGACGCCACGGATCAAAATCAGGGCTTTGCTACCGGGGAGATATCACGGGAATGATCTCTTGGCCGGGCTCAAAGGGCAGCACTTCGGTGGGGGGGGATGGGAGTGACCTGGACGGCAGGGGGGAGAATAGGTTTTCCGGCTCATTTTCTGTTTGGTGCCGGATGGGGATAATCTGTTAAAAAGAGTCCATGTTTTATCTCTCTTCCCTGCAAAAAAAGCTGGTAACTCTGGCCGCTGTGATGCTCCTCCTGGGGCTTGGGTACTATTGGTTTGCGCCTAAAAGCCGGGGTGAGGTCTACTATTTGGGTATTGGCGGCCCCATGTCCGGCTCTTTTGAAGATGTCGGGCTCTCCATGCGCCGAGGGGCGCTCCTTGCTATCGATGAAATCAACGCCAGTGGTGAGTTGGGAGATATCCACCTGGAAGGGGTGGTGGTGGACGATGCCAGCGATTTGGAGGGGGGTGGCCAGAGCCTGGCTGTGGCAAAAAAACTGGCCCAAACTGAAAATCTGCTTGGGGTCGTGGGGCACTATTTCAGTGGGGCCACCCTGGAAGCGAGTGAAATATATCGGGAAAACAGCATTCCCCTGATCACGCCCAGCGCCACCAATCCCAAGGTCACCTCCAGCAACGACTGGAACTTCAGTGTCATTCAGGATGATTTTTATCAAGCGGTTTTTTTAGCCAACTATGTGGTCAAGGGGCTGGGCATTGAGGATGTCGGGGTCATCCGCTCAAGCTCCACCTATGGCCGCTCCCTGGAGGAATATTTTGTCCGGGAGTTGCGGGTCAAGGGGCAGACCCCCACCGCTGTGGTGGAGTTGGATCCCAATGGTTTTGATCCGGAGATACTGCGGGCGCAACTGGAGCCCCTCAAGGCTTCCGGAATGATTTTTTTGGCCATGAACTATAAACTCGCAGCCAAGGTGATCAAGTTTCTCAGGGATAACGATGTCAATCCCGGCTTTGTCGGGGCGGAAAGCCTGGGGGGACCGCACTTTATCCACGAAGCTGGGGTTTACGCCGACAACGTCTATGCGGTCACACCTTATCTGGCCAATCTGCTGGGGGAGAGTTCCAAGCACTATCAGGCCAACTATCTGGAGGCCTATCAGGTACGCCCCGACTGGGTTGCTACCAACAGCTACGAAGCCGTTAAGCTTTTTGCCACCGGGATTCGCAATGCAGGGCCTGATCGGGAAGGGATTCGCAATCATTTGCGCCGCATCCGCAATGAAGAGGATGCCCTGCCCAGTGTCTCCGGCCCCATCTATTTCAATGAGGAGGGGGCCAGTCGCCGGGCCATCGCCATGGGGCAGGTGATTGAGGGTCGCTATCTTCCCGCCCGCTTTCAGCTGACAGCCGTCAAATATCCGGAGCTGGAAAAAGCCCGCAAGCAACGCTCAAAGGCGTTCCAAATGGGCAACACCTCCATGAAACGTACCACCGTGGTCTTTACCGGGCTCCACGTTCAGGAGATCAAATCCTTCGATCCCATCGACTCCAATTTTGTTGCCGACTTTCTTCTCTGGTTTCGCTGGGATCCCAGTCAAAATAAAAAGCTCAACTTTGAGATGACCCACGGCAAGGTGCTGGCGGCCAAGGTGCGGGAAAAATATTTCGACAAAAAGACCCACAACAATTTTATCTCCTATCAGGTGAGCGCCCGCATGGAGGGTCAGTTTCCTCTCCACGACTATCCCTTTGATCGGCAGATTCTTAAAATTCGTATCAAACCCAAGGTGAAAAACAAGGAAGATCTGATTCTGGTCACCGATATTCCTGATGACACCTTTTTGCGCAAGCATCTGGATATTCGTTCCTGGAAAGATCGGGAGCACATTCATTTTACCAGCGGCAAAGAGGCGATCTGGAGCTATCGCAACCCCAAATATTTGGGCAAGCTTTTTCAGTTGGATCACTCCCAATACAACTATCACATTCATCTGGAGCGGGATGTTTATGAATACATCATCAAACTGCTGCCCCTGACGATCATTGTCTTGACCGCTTATTCCTTGTTTTTCATTAATTTTGAGTTTACCCCCTCCCGCTTTACCGTGGGTATTACCTCCATGATGAGCGCCATGGCCTTCCACAACGTCAATAAGCTTGATGTGGGCTATCTGGTCAAAAGCGATATCTTTTTCATGATGACCTATTATTTGATCTTTTTTTCGATCCTGGAGACGGTGCTGGCAAGCTCCCTCCACGAAAAGGGCAAAGAGGAGATGGCTGCCAGATTGGACCACTTTTCCATTGTGCTCTATCCGGTGCTGATCGTGTTTGCCGTCTACCAGCTTTTCAATTGACCTGTGGGAGGGTGGTTGGGGAAAAAAACAATACAAGCCGAAATACCCGGCCATCCACTGACCAGCTTGACCACCACCCTCCTGGAGTGACTTTTTTTGATTCTCCGGGGCGGTTGGGGAGAGATTTTAATGCTGAAAAAAAGCAAACTATCCAACCAGATCATCGGCCTTTATCTGATCATGACCCTCCTGATGATGGGGGCGGGTCTTCTGGGGTTGGCCGGAATTGGTCGTCTGCATACCAAGCTTCAGCGGGTGGACCGGGAGTCCATTCCCCTGATTGCAGCCGTCACCGATATTACCCAGCAACAGCTGGAGCAATCCCTGCGCTTTGGCGAGGTATTGCTCTATGCCCGAAATGGCAACCGCTCCAGCCTGGAGCTGGCCAATGAAGGGTTTGTCAACGCGGGTAAGCGGGCGGTGCAGTCCATTCTGGAGGGGAGCAACATTGCCCAGAGGTGGCTGGAGCGGGTGGGGCCGGGGGGGCGTGAAGGGAAGCTGGAAAAAATCAAAACGGCCCTGCGGGGGGTGGAAAAGGTCCATGGCGATATCGAACATCTCCAAGCCTCTCTCATCCGGGAAATTTATCAATATGATTTTTTGGTCATGGGGGCGTTGTCCCAAGAGGCCACTCCGGCTGAACTGAAACAGGCCCAAGCCGCCCACCAGGAGGTTTTGGAAAGCACCCTCTCCAGGCTCGATGACGAAACCAAGCGCCTGGAGGATAATCTGCAAAAGGCCATCCTGCTCACCAAAAATCTGGGCAAAAGCAGCTCCCAGGAGATCGGCCAATGGTATGAGATTACCACCAAGGGGTTGGTCACCCTGATGATCGTCACTTTAGTGGGGGGAGGGGCTTTTTGTTGGGCTGTGCTGGCTGTTCACACCTCCCGGCGGGCTGTTTCCGCTTCTTCGATACGCAACGCCCTGGATACCCTGGGCAGCAGTCTGGACCCCATCCATGGCTCCGGTCAGCATTTGGAATTTACCACCAGGGAGTTGATGGAAAATTATCAAAAACAGAAAGATCGCATAGCGGCCCTTCCCGGCGAAACCACCGCTCTTTCCGGTTTTGTCGAGAGCAACGGCCAGTTGGTGGGAGAGGCTGCCAATCGTTTGGTCAAATTTCGGGGTGGGCTCGAAGGTTTCGGCCCCTGGTTGGATCAACTCCACACCCAGGCCGACACCACCCGGGGCCTCGCTGGTAGCGTCGTCAAGGAGATCCAGACCCTCAAGGAACACGCCTTGCGGATCAACCTGCTGGCCACCAATGCTTTGGCTGAGGCCAAGGGGGGGGAGGGGGGCGGCGGGGGACGTTTTGCGGTCTATTCCGAAGAGATGAAAAATCTTTCCCGGGAGTCGGTGGGCCTGCTGGAAAACAGCGCCGGGGTGCTGGAAAAATGTTTGGAAGAGTTGCAAGGCCGATTTATTGATACCGGAGAAAAACGTGCCCAGGCCAAGCGCATTATCGACATGGTGCAGAGTATCAACACCTTGGTAAAAAAAGCCCATACCGGGTTTCAGGGGCAGGATCAGCGGGTTTTGCAGGTGGGGAAAATTGTCAGTGGGGTGGGGGAGTCGTTGTCATTGGAAGTCACCACCCTGGAGGACAACCTGGCCATGGCTGAGCGGATCGTCTCCCGGGCGGAAAAGGTGCTGGATGAAACCGAAAAAATTTGGGATTTGGTGCTGGCTGAACAGGACCAGGGGTATTGAGTGGATAGCGGAGAGTGGCTTTCGGGAAGTGGATGGCGGATATCGGGTGGCGGTGATCGTGTAATAGATGTCAGGATACGTGTTACGGATTATGGGATAGATAGTTGAGGGCTCTTGGGGTGGCGGGATCTGAACCTGCCGGTTATTTGATCCGGGTGGCTTGGGATCTCAAAGATCAGCACCATCGTTGGGTTGACTCTTCTTGGCGGTCTCTCTCATCTCCAAAATATTTTTCATCATCGCCATTTGCTCCTGGTGAAAGCCGACGGCGATGGCTCTGAGCTGGGCGGTGAAGGAGGGTTTGCCTTTGGGTCTGCCCTGGCCATCCTTCTCCTCATCTTCCTCTTCACCCTCTTCGGCCTCTTTTTCGACCACTCCGTCGGGATCGCGCTCTTCAAAATCCACTTCTTCTCCACTCTCTTCCCCGGCTTCGGCCAGATTATAATCCCCCTCTTCGGGCGTTTCTTCTTCCTCGCCAGTTTCCTCTTCTTCATCACCAGGGCTGTAGTCGTCCGATTCCAGGGCTTTTTGACCCGCTTCGCTCAACCCGCCAGTGGCTTCGCTGTCGCCAAATCCTTCCGGCTTGGCCGCTTCCTCAGTCGCTTCAGAGCCAAACCCCTCGACCTCCTCCAAGGCCCGCCCGCCATCCTCTCCACCAAACCCTTCTGTTTGGGTCGCCTCCTCGGTGACATCAGAGCCAAAGCCATCCACCTGGGCCGGGGTGTCGCTGCCACCGGCAAATCCCTGGGCCAACACCTCGCTGTCAGCCGTTACCCCATCGGCTCCCGATCCACCTCGACTGGATATATATCCCTCTTCACCGGGTTCCACATCACCAAATCCACCATCTCCGCTATCCCCTCCTGAACTCTCTCCGCCATCCGCTCCCGAGGTCGATGTGCCGCCACCGCCATCTCCGGAAGAGGCGCTGCTGCCATCCCCCGTGCTATCACCGGATTCGGCTCCGGCATCCCCCCCAGCTTCAGCCCCGGATCCAGTATCGCCACCACCGGCATCAGCCCCACCGGCATCAGCCCCACCGGCATCAGCCCCGCCAGCATCGGCCCCACCGGCATCGGCCCCACCGGCATCGGCCCCGCCAGCATCCCCTCCACCGGCATCGGCCCCGCCAGCATCCCCTCCACCGGCATCGGCCCCGCCAGCATCCCCTCCACCGGCATCGGCCCC
>JADFZT010000088.1 GCA_015232395.1 Magnetococcales bacterium
CGCAGCGACCATTCCGCCAGCCATCGACTTCCACTTGTCCTGAGCCTGCTCTCAAGGGGTCGACCCTGCACCGCCGCAAAAAAAAGGGCAAAGGGGATGGCAAAAAGCTCCAGGTCACCGGCCAGCTCGCTTCTTCCATCAGCGCACAGCACGGGGCGGACTATGCGGTGGTGGGGACAAACCTGGTCTACGCCGCTCACCAGCACTTTGGCTCCAAACCCGAGTGGCCCTGGAACATTCCTGCCCGCCCGTTCATGGGTGTCTCCGATGAAGGCATGACCGCCATTCTGACTGCTATTCAGGTCCATCTGAGAAAAACCCTCTAAAACCCCCTCTCTCGCGTCTTTTGTTCTTCAACTCGTCTTACCCATATCCAAGCAACAAAAGCCCAACACAACTCGAAATAAACAGCAAGTAAACACCATCCCTGTCAAACCGAAGGAGTTGGTGAGCGAGTGACAGCAAAAAAAGCCGATTCCATCGAAAAACGGAACTCGTTCATATGCTCTTGTTCCAGATTATTCTCCACAATCCCTCCCATGACTCAGCCAATAACTATCTTTCGGGCCGGTACGCACACCGACATGAGCGGGGTGCGGCTGGCGTTCACCGGCCAGGATCTCCAGGCCATGGCAGCCGCCTATGATCCTGGTCGCCACGAAGCGCCGCTGGTGCTTGGCCATCCCCAGCACGACGCCCAGGCTCACGGCTGGGTGAAAAAGTTGTCCGTCACGCCAGATGGAGACCTGATCGCCACACCCGAACAGGTTTCCGAGGATCTGGTTGGGATGGTCCAAGAGGGCCGATACAAAAAAATCTCTGCCAGTTTTTATACCCCCACCTCTCCCAACAACCCCAAGCCGGGGGCTTACTATCTCCGCCATGTGGGATTCCTGGGAGCCCAACCGCCAGCGGTGAAGGGGCTGCCGGATCCTGCTTTCAAAGAGGGTGATGATGCCGGAGGGGTGGTTCAGATCGAGTTTGCCGAAACACCATCTACCGAGGACGATGAGATGCCATCAGAGGAAGAAAAAGCAGCTGCTAAGAAGGCAGCAGAGCTGAAAGAGCGGGAAGAGAAGTTGGCTGCCGACCAAGCCAGCTTTGCCGAGCAACAAAAAAGCCTGGATGCCAAAGCTCAAAACCTGGCTCTGGCTGAAAAAAGGGCTCGCGACCGGGAAGATCTGGCCTTTATGGAGGGAGTGGTAGAGGCGGGAAAAGTTCTTCCAGCTGAACAAGCCCCACTCACAGCCCTTCTGTCTGGCCTGCACGGGTCTCAGGAGCTTTCCTTCTCCGAGGGTGAGGGGACGGTCAAAAAGAGCCCTGCCGAAATCCTGAAGGGCTTTTTGTCCGGCCTCTCTTCCCGGGTGGAATATGGGGAGCTGGCAGCGGCTGAAGAGGGCGTGGCTGGATCCGCTGCAACTGTCCAAGTTCCACCTGGATACACTGTCGATCCGGCAAGCGCCAGATTGCATCTCAAAACTTTGGCATACGCCAAAGCTCACAATATCGAGTATGGCGAAGCTTTGGATGCCGTCACCATGGCCATGGAGAGTGCTCAATGAGCCGCCAGTCCATCACCCTGCTGACCCTCACCATCACCGCGAGCGGCGCTATCACCGCCTGTCGTGGCGTAGGTCATGACGGCGCTCAGGCCACCACCCAGGGGCAAAAAATCGTAGGTGTCGCCTGCACCGATGCCGCCGACACTGAGGGTTTGTCGGTAGACGTCAAGGGCACTGCTGTCATCGAGTCTGGAGCCACCATCGCTGTCGGCGACTCCCTGATCGTCGATGCCAGCGGTCGCGGCATCCCGGTCACCGGCGCTCTGGAGGTCGCCAGCGGAGCCACTCCCGTCACCTCTACGGCTGCCGATGGGGCGGTTTTCACTGGGGCAGATCTGCCCGAGTTTGTTTTTGCTGACGCTCTCCAGGCCGCCGCCGGCGCTGGGGAGTTCATCGAAGTATTGTTGCGATAGGAGAACGACCTGATGTCCATGAACGCCTCTCAGGTCCGGGTCGTCGATCCGGTCCTGTCCCGCATCGCGCTGGGCTACAAAAATGCCACCCATGTGGGAAGCATTCTATTTCCTCACGTCCCGGTCCTCTTGGCTGGCGGAAAGATCCTGCGGTTCGGTAAGGAATCCTTCAAGCTCTACAGTGCCCGTCGAGCCCCTGGCAGTAACACCAAGCGGGTTGATTTTGGCTATGAAAGCGATCCTTACACCCTGGCCCAGGAATCCCTGGAGGGCAAGGTGCCTCGGGAGCATCTGCGGGAGGCCCAGACCTCTCCCGGGCTCGACCTCGGCAGGCGTGCCACTACGAATGTCATGCGCCTGGTCGCGCTCTCTCTGGAGTATGAGCAGGGTCAACTCGCCACCAACGCCAACAACTATGACAGCGACCACAAGGTGACCCTGAGCGGTACCAGTCAATGGAGTGATGGCGCTTCAGATCCCACTGGAGACATCAACGCCGGCAAGGAGGCGATCCGCGCCAGTGTCGGTGTCGAACCCAACGTCTTGCTGCTTTCGGCCAAGGCCTTCAATGCACTAAAGAACCACCCAACCATCATTGAGCGGATCAAATACACCGGGCGCGATTCGGTGACGCCGGATCTTTTGGCTGGCCTGTGGGATCTGGAGCGGGTGGTGGTAGGCAAGGCGGTCACCTCTGACGATGCTGGGACGCTCACTGATGTCTGGGGCAAGGATGCGGTATTGGCCTATGTTCCGGCCAGCCCATCCGGCATGGAGGAGCCCTCTTTCGGCTACACCTATACGCTGAAAGGGCACCCGCTGGTGGAAAGGCCCTACTACGACAACAACCTCAAGAGCTGGCTTTATCCGGTGACCTATGAGCGCCTGCCGGTCCTTACAAGCATACTGTCCGGCTATCTGATCAAGGATGCGGTGGACTGATCATGCCCTACGCCACACCATCCGACCTCATCGCCTGGTACGGGGCTGTGGAGATGGCCCAGCGGGGCGCATCGGACCACCTGGATGTGGTGGATGCGGATCTGCTCCTGGCCACAGTCGAGGGTGGTGACCGCTCCGGCTGGACCCAGGAGCGGCAGGACGCTGCTGATGAGGCGCTGGGGCGCATGGATGCAGCGCTTCTGATGGCGACCAGGGAGATGGGTGTTTATCTCTCTGGTCGTTACACCCTGCCTATCGATGCGGCTGTGGTGGCTGACAGCGCCCTGCCCCGGATCTGCGGCGATCTCGCCCGCTGGTTTCTCTATGATGATGGCGCTCCCCCACACATTGGGGATCGCTATGATCGAGCCAACAAGGTCCTGCGGGATATCCAGGCGGGGCGGGCTGATCTGGGCGGGGCTTCGGCACCGTCCGGAAGTGGCGCTGGCATGCCGGTGGTGGGGGTTGGGTCCGGTTCGGCTTTTTCGGGCATGGATCGTTTTTGATGGACGACTTTTACGCTGCCGAGCCGCTGATCGTAACGCGACTCAAAGGTCAGGTCTCAGCCTTGAAAAGCGTGGCCGGGGCTCGGGATCTGGATGGGGCTGCGGAGATGTCCAGACCAGCCCCGGCGGCGTATGTCATACCCTCTGGAGAAGCCATTCGGAGTGCAAACGAAGGGGAGGCGACTCTGGAGCAGTATTGGGTGGTGGTGATCGCCGTCCGTAACGCTCGTGACCTCCAGTCAGGAGAGGCGGAGCGGCGGGAGGTTGGCCCCATAAAGGCCGCCGTTATCAGTGCGCTTTTAGGGTGGAAGCCGGGGAAAGGGTTTACGCCTCTTTCCATAGCGCAAGCCCCCCCTCCGATCCCTCTGGACGGAGTTGGATTTTATCCTGTTCGATTTTCTACACGCATCACGGTAAGAGGAGTGGGTTGATGGGACTGTATTCATACAAGGGTTCGGGCAAGGTCTACGCCAGACCTTTTGCTGGCGGAAAACTCCGCTATCTCGGCAACAACAAAGAGCTGAAAATCTCTGTCAGCGAAGAGGTGCATGAACTCAAAAACTATGATGACCCGCAGGGCGGGACTGCTGATATCGTGCGGCGGATCGACAAGGTGGAAATATCCGTCACTCTGAGCGAGTTTTCCCCGGAAAATCTCGCCCTTTCCCTCCACGGCACTGCCAGCCAGACCACCGCCGACTCGATCACCGATGAGGTCCACACGGCCTACACGGACGGCCTGATCCGCCTTGCGCACATCGATCCCACATCGGTGACTGTGACCAGCACGGATGGGGGTGATGCCAGCGCATGGACAGCCACCACCTCCTATAGCGTGGATACCTACGTCACCCCGGTGGGAGGGGGTGGTCGGTATTACAAATGCACGGCTGCTGGCGATTCTGACGGCACGGAGCCCGTTTGGCCCACTGACGGCTCCACGATAGTGGACGGCACTGCGGCCTGGCAGGATATGGGTCTCATCACCCGGGCGGAAGATTCGGACTACCAGGTCACTGGCGCGGGCCTCCTCATTCTGCCTGGCGGCCTCATCGAGGATGGTCGGGATATCAAGGTGGGTTACGATTATACGGCTGAGGATGTGGTCAACGCCCTGACCGAGTCCAACACTGAGTTGACCCTCGTTTTCGACGGAGTCAACACCGCTCACGACGACCGAACCCGGGTGGTGGATATCTACCGGGTGCGGTTTGGCCCGGTCAACGAAATGCAATACAAGAGCGACTCGTTCGGAGAGTTTTCTTTGACGGGCACACTGCTAGCCGACTCCACCAAAACCGGAGCTGGAATTTCCAAGTATTTCAAGGAAACCACTCCAGTGGTGAGTAGCTGACATGGGCGATCAAACAGTCAAAATCGGTGACCAGGAAATCATCATCCGCGAGATGACCGTCGCTGAGGTGGATCAGTGGATTGAGCGCAAGGGTGAGGGTGAACTCAAAGGCTCCGCCACATCGGCCATACTCTTCGACGACCCTTTTCTTCTCGAAGACCTGGCCAGCGTTTCCAGCCTGGGAGTAGAAGAGCTTGCCCGCCTCACTCCACCCGTCGTCGAGCAGATCCGACAGGCAGCAGAAAAGGCCAACCCCCCTTTTTTTGCCGTGAGAAGGAAGCTCCGAGAGGTGATGG
The DNA here is from genome assembly GCA_015232395.1 of Magnetococcales bacterium. Taxonomy (NCBI): domain Bacteria; kingdom Pseudomonadati; phylum Pseudomonadota; class Magnetococcia; order Magnetococcales; species Magnetococcales bacterium. The sequence continues at coordinate 5,074 of JADFZT010000088.1, forward strand.
AAGAAGCATTGCAGAGCAGCATCGAGAATTCCGCCGAGTCGTCTGCGGTCTTATCCGCTCCGGCCACGCCAACGCCCTGAGCTACCCCTTTTCCTTCTTCCAGGCCGCCTTGGAGGAGCTGATCGATGCCAGCAAAAAATAAGCTTGAAATCCAGCTCGGCCTGGAAGCCAAGGCGTTTCAAGATGGCGTCAAGCAGGCTCAGGACAAGTGGAAGTCGATGGCTGGCGGAATGGTCGCTGCGGCCAAGAAAGTCACGGCTGATGCCGGGAAGCTCTCCACAACCCAGAAAACCCTGGCTCGGGAGATGGGCAAAGTTCCCGGCAAGGCCAGCGCCCAAACCAAAAGCCTGAAACATCTCAGCTCCTCTTACAGAACCACCCAGGATGCCGTTGCCTCTCTCACCAGCAGATTGTTGGCGCTGGCCGGGGCGTATGTCGGATTTCAAACCCTGACCGGGCTGTTTAAAAGTTTCATTCAGACCGCTGGCAGTTTTGAGCAGATCCGCATTCAGCTGGAGGGGTTGATGGGGAGTGCTGAGGGGGGAGAGCGGGCGTTTTCCTGGGTCGAAAAGTTTACCAAGAACACTCCCTACGAGATGGCGCAGGTAGCCAATAGCTTTGCCTCCCTCAAGGCGTTTGGACTGGACCCCATGGACGGCACCATGCAGGCCCTGACTGACCAATCCGCAAAATTGGGCGGGGGACAGGAAAAACTCCACGGCATCATCCTCGCAGTGGGTCAGGCCTGGGCCAAGGGCAAACTTCAGGGAGAGGAAATTCTTCAGCTCGTGGAGCGCGGAGTTCCAGTTTGGGATCTGCTGGCCAAAGCCACAAGCAAAAACGTTACCGAACTCCAGGACATGTCCAGCAAAGGCCAGCTGGGTCGGGACGTGATCCGGGCGCTGATCGATGAGATGGGTCGGGCTGCCGACGGCCAGGCGCAAGCCCAGATGAAATCCTGGAATGGCCTGGTCAGCAACGTCAAAGACACATACGCCGCCTTTCTCGATACCGTGGCCCGCTCCGGGTCTCTGGACCACCTCAAAAAACAGCTGGATGGCGCTCTCTCCTCTTTCCAGTCGATGAAAAAAGAGGAGATGCAGGCGTGGGCCAAAAAGATCTCCGACGCCATCATCGGAGTGGCTGAAGCAGTCAAAGAGGCGGTGCTTTTTATCCGCGATTGGGGCAAGGAAATTTTGATCGTGGTGGGGGCGCTCAAGGGGCTTTCCGTCCTCTCCAACGTGATCGAAAATTTCTCCACCCTCAAAACCGCTGCCGTAGGCCTGGCGGGCGGTATTGCAGGCGTCACCAGTGCGAGCGGGGCGCTGATCGCCACCCCTATCGGCGCGACCCTGGCAGCAGCAGGCACAGCCTATGCCGGGCTCAGCTGGTGGGTGGATCAGCATCGGAAAAAGCTCCTCAAAGAGGCCGAGGCCACCGTGGCTCTGGTCAAAACCAAAACCAGTCTGGTCAATGCGCTGAAAGAGATTGAGGCCAAGCAAAAAAAGCTGACCAATATCACCGATACAATCACCTCCAAACAGGAGGCTCTCGCCAGGGCCGAGACCCAGCGGGGGCAGCACAGAAAAGCTCTCCAGCAAGAAGAAATCAGGCTCACGAGAAAGGTTCTGACAGAAAGGATATCAGCAGCCAATAAGGCCGCTGCGGCCACCGAGAGGGCTGCGGAAAAAAGTCTGGCTGCCGAGAGGAGGCTGGCGAGCGAAATCAAATCACTGGAGGAGCAAAAAAAGTCCGCCCGCATGACCACGGAGGAGAAGCTCCAGGCTCTGCGCGAGCGGGGCATGACCGATGCGCAAAAAGAGTCCGCACACTTCAAAATTGCAACCGATAAGCTTCGGGAAGCACGAAAAATAATCGACGACAGAGACGCCACGCCGGAGGAGATGGTGTGGGCCAAAACCCTTCTCCAGCAAGCCCAGGATGCCTATGCCGGTCTCAAAAAGACGAACTTGGCGATGCATGGAGTCAAGGTCGTCGGCAAAAATCTTGATGACCTCTTCGACAAACAGCGAGTTGCCGCGTCCCAGGCGCTGAAGGCTCAGCAGGGAGAAACTGACGGTCTGGCAAAAAGCCTGGTGGAAGCTGCGAATGAGGTTGAGGCGCTCCAGGCTCAACTGAACGCCATCCCTGACATCACCAATAAAACGCTCAAGATCGTGGCGGATGCCGAGCAGGCTCGGGACGTCATCCACAACCTGGAAATGGAAATCGACATCCTGAGCCGCAAAAAAATCAAGATCGAGGCCGAAGCTGGAATCACCCAGAAGTACGCCTCTGGCGGTCTGGCAGTCAGATCTGTCGGCAGCGGCCTTTTCAGTGGCGCGGGTACAGGCACATCCGACAGCAACGTGGTGCGGATTTCCAACCAGGAGTACATCGTCAACGCTGCCAGGACGAAGCGACTTCTCCCAATTCTGAACCTGTTAAACTTCGGCTCCGATTCAGCGGTAAGCCGGTTTTTGAGTGGGATCAAGGGGTATCGCCATGGTGGCCTGCCCCAAGGTTTGGGGCTCCCATCGACCCCCCAGATCGCTCTGGCGGGTGGTGGGCAGGCATCCTCACCGCCTGTGCTGGGTGTCTACCAGCTGGATGTCACCGATCAGGGCCAGCCGCTCGGCTCGTTTACGGCAGGCTCTCGGGATGAGGTTACCGCCCTGGCCGATGCTGTTGTGAAAAGGATGCGGGGCCGATGAGCGTTGATGCCCTGAAAAAACTTTTGCGCACTGATGGCCCAGTCTCCGGACGGGTAGTGAATTTCCGTCAAGGCCGAGCGGTGGTGGCCACCAGCGCCGGGCCTGTCGAGGCTACGCCGTCCGGATCTCTCAGCACCGGTGACAAGGTAATCGTGCAAGCCGGTATCGCCACCAGGCGGACCCAGGGTGGCGGCAGGGAGTATCGGGTATGAGTCGCTCCCTGGGAGACCTTCTTCTGCCGGACGGCACCCAATGGAAGGATCGTCACGAGCGATCCGACCTGACCCAGCCCGTTACCCGCACCCTGGGAGGTCGCCTGGTGGTGTCCGCCCCCGCCACCACCGGGGGCCGATCCATCACCCTAACCATGGTGGACGAGGTTTCCTGGCCCGACCAGGATTTTGTCGATGCCGTGACAGAAATGGCCAGCGTGCCCGGCGCAAGCTACACCCTGGAGTGGGATGATGAGAGCTATGTGGTGATGTTTCGCCACCACGAACCCCCAGCGGTCTCTTTCATCCCGCTCTGGCCCAACCACAACCAATACACCGGAGTGATCCGGCTTTTTACTGTCACCTGATCTGGAGGATGTATGGCTGCCAGCTCTGAACTTCTTTTTTATCAACCTGAGACCGTCAGCAATGCCTCCAGTAACGGGGGGCGGCTGACAGCCACAGAAATTCCTACCAGCGTCAAGAACAACGTCTGGCCGGATGTTCCCCACGCCGAACAGGAGACAGGCTCTACAAAATACCGAAAGATTTTCTATAAATTTTCCAACGATGACGACATAGCGCTGGCGAGTCCCAGGGTTTTTGTGGAAAACCCCTCCCCAGGTGGGGATCGGGTATTGATATTCCCTGGCACCCAGACCGATACCCAGGGAGACCTCACCGGATCGGAGCGGCTCTACGGGACAGGGGCGCTGGATCTCGACGTCTCTGCTGGAGCCTCTTCTGTCGATGTTCTGGTTGAGGATGCAGCGGATGCTGTTTTTCAGGACGGCGATCTCATTCGCATCTCCGATATGGCCGACATTTCTGATGCCGGTGGTGCCGAGGAGTTTATCCGGCTGGCTGCGACCGGTGCGGTCTCCTGGAACGGCAATAAAGCCACCCTCGTTTTTGAGTCCGGGGTGACGCTGAGCAATGCCTATTCGGCTGCTCTCACTCGGGTGGGATCGGTTATTGAGTCAGCAGATATCCAGGGCGGTTGGGATAGCTGGGGAGGGTCTACAGCAGCGGGCACTTATGATGGTGAGACCCCTCCGACCGCCCCCACCACCAACGTTCCGCTCCTGGATTCCATCGGCTCCATTGAGCAGACGTGGACCATCACCTTTACCACTGCCACCGCCTTCACATGCAGCGGGGATACGGTTGGGTCGGTTTCCGGAGGATCCATATCCACAGATTTTGCTCCCAATAATAGCGACTTTTCAAAGCCATACTTTACCCTGCCTTTTGCTGGTTGGGGTGGTACCTGGGCTCCTGGAGATATACTTACGTTCACCACCCATCCAGCGGCGGTAGGCATCTGGTGGAAACGGGTGATTCCGGCTGGAGCCGGGAGTCTGTCCGCCAACAGGGTTTTTGTGGCGATCACCGGAGAGGCCGCCTGATGGGCGATACCTCCTCAACTCTGACGCTCCAGGTTGCCCCCAAAGATGGGGACGATGTTTTTGAGTTGATCGCGGATTCCGCTGAAGACGGCAACACCCCGTGCGCGGTTGACTGGGGGGAAGATGAGTGGGTGACGGCGTACAATCAAAAAATGAAACAGCGGTCGGCATGGTCGGTGGTTCAAATGTCCGATGGCTACACCAGTACCGTGGAAAAGTTCACCCCTCTGACTGTGCTGCAAGACGGAATAAGGAGGGTTCGGCTCTACTGCGCCAAGGCTTACACCAGCACTATCGAGATTACGGTTGAAGAGGGTGGATCGTGGAAAAATATTGGCCGCCAGTCGGCGAGGCTGATTGAAACGATCACCTTTTCCGGAGAGCGGGAAAAGAGTCTCCAGTATTCCTACGACAGCCCGGAGGCGACAGTCACGAGTCAGACGAATTTTGTCGATATCCAGGGTAACCCCGTGGATGCGCCAGTCTACGACGCCACCACCGCCACATTCACTGCGGCTGACGAGGTGTATGGGGCGATGGTCATTGAGTACAGCCCCGAATACAACCTGATCGAGGTCACCTACGGAAACGGCAGTACGGTGGCCACCGAATCGCATTTTAGGGACATGCAGGCCGCGTGGCTGACTGGAGATCTGGAGAGTGCAGACATCCCACCGGTCCACCTGATCGCCCTATCCAGCCGACACGCAACCCAAGCCAGTTTTGAGCGGAATATCTGGCCATCTGGAGCCCCATCTTATCAGCTTGCCACCACATCCTATCAATCCAACGCCGACTCTGGTGGGGCGGATGAGGGAGGCGAGCAAGGCGGTGAAGAAGGAGGCGAAGAAGGAGGCGAAGAAGAAGGTGCCCCTTTCGAAATTGAGGATGATGTGGGCACCGCTACCTACACAGAAATTCCCAATACGAGACAATACAGCGCCCCATACAGAATAACCGATCCGGACAATGCAGACGCCTACGTGGAGGTTGAGGATATCCTCTCGCTGTCACTCAAGGACGCCAGCACCGGCAGTACACTAAAACTAAGATTTTTGAACGGCTCATGAGCGTTCGACTCGGCCCGTTTCGTCGACTGAAAAGCTTTCAGTTTCCCGGTGTTTTCGATGTGGTTCTCTGTATCGTCGAAAGATCGTCCTGGTATACGGACGAGGATGACGGCACACAACGGTTTGACGAGGATCTTGACGAGTTCAGGGCGTACTATCAAACGACTGGATACGGCCCTACAAAGTTCGGCGTTATCAAGCCTGAGGAGCCAGTGGAGGAGGGTGAAACGGTCCCGAGCATTTTGCCGTCCAACAGGTCGATGCCGTCAGAGGTAAAGCTGTTCCAGGCCTCCTACCCCCCCACATTTTCCGAATACTGGAGTGCAATCGAAAATCTCGCTGGCGACGTAAGCGACGGAACCCCGGTAAACGTCATAATCATCGCCCGCAAATACAATACGGATTTTTTGGACGCGAGCTACGATGCGTTATTCGCGCATCTTGCCCAGCAATGGCCGGATACAGCTGTTTATGAGGCAGACGAGCTTTCGTGGGGGAAGTGGGTTTTTGCCATGAGGATGGCATATCTTCCGGTTATGAGGTCTCATTGGCCATGAAAACCCCCGCCAGGCAGGATTTCATCCGATGACCCTCAGCAGAGCCCTTGAGGCCTCCTGGTCTGTACGGATAGCCCGGAGCTTGGAGGCACCCTACAGCACGCCTATCGCCAGATCGCTGGAGGCTCCTTATGCTCTGCGGTCGCTACTGAGGCGATCACTGGAAACCCCTTACGAGCCCAGCGACACTTTGACGGCTGCTCTGGAGGCTCCCTGGGATCTGCTCAACCACAACCCGGTCCGGGCAGGCCTTACAGCCATCTGGGATATCCTGGGGGATGTCTCGCCGGTGGATGCTACGGTGGAGGCGCGGGTCACCCATCTGGGCGCCCCTCTCCAGGTCAGCTCTCTCACCCTCACCCAGACCGAGGGCGACTACGCCTGGGTGGCGGATTTGATCCTGGCGGATCTGGCCGGGCACCAGCGGATCCGCACCGATGACCTTATTGTCATCACCATTGATGGCGTGCCTTGGTCTTTCATTGTCGATGAGAAAGCCTCGCAAAGGTCCGCAACTTCAGCCCCGGTTCCCACCCTCTCCCTGGTGAGCCCCACCGCATCTCTTGCCTCGCCACGAGCCGATACCCTGGAGCTGTCCTGGGAGGATGCGGTGGATGCCCAAACGGCGGTGGAGCAGATGCTCGGGGTGTCAGTCACCTGGGATCTGGTGGCCTGGACCATCCCTGGTGGCCGCCTGGCGCTCTACGACACCACCCCTCTGGAGGCGGCCCGCACCGTGGTGGAGGCTGCTGGCGGGCTGATCGAGACCCAGCCGGACGGCTCCATCCTGGTCCGGCACCGCTATCCCACCTCTCCCCCCGACTGGGGAAACGCCACCCCGGATCACATCCTGACCGACGCTACCGACAATCTTAGCTGTACCGAGCGTTATCTCCAGCGCCGGGGCGCGACCAGATTCACTATCCGGGACTATACCCCCGGTGGTGGTTCGATCCCGATGGAGGTGGATGACCGGGAGGGTGGTCTGAATGCGGGCACAACCTCTTTTCAGGGTGGTGATACCGCCCACATCCTCCTTCACGTAGGGCCGACCGTGACCCTGGACGAGGTGACCGCCTCCACCGGCACCCTGGCTCAGGGGGCGGATCAGTCCTATCAGGTGACCGAGGATCTGGCCTTTGAAGGATCGGATAGTGTCACCCTCTCCAAACCAGCCACCAGCCTGGATAGCTGGACCTGGCTCGGTACCGATCTGGGGGCGCTCACCCTGGAGTCGGATGGGGTGACGGTGACCGCTGAAAGTGCTGGCCTGGCCGTGGCTCGGGTGGTGATGACCCTCACCCCCCGATCCTGGGCTATCACCACCCCGGCTACAGTGGCAGATGATGTCGATGCGTATCCGATCCTGATTCAGGCCACCGGCACCGAGGTGGATCCTGTGGGAGAGGGGGAGATCGAGGTCTACCGGGGGGAGGGAGCGACCCAGGGGGAGGATGTCGTCGATCCTCTCCTCGCCACCCTGGACGTTATGCGCTCCAGAGGCCGGGCTGAACTGGACGCCGCAGAGGCGCTACGGGAGGTGGAGATCGCCTGTATCTGTCGACCGGAGCTGAGGCTGGGCCACCTGGTCGAGGTCCACGACGCCCTGATGGGCCAGAGCTGGATCGGTCAGATTGTGGCTGTCACTCACACTATCCAACATCTACAGGCGGTGACCACCGTCAAAATCATGCGCTACGCCGACGATATCTAAGGAGAAACCCGAATGATCACTCAAGATCAGCTGCAAAACCATCTTTACAAGACGGCCATGGGCGGTGAGGGGTTTCTCATCACCCGTATCGCCTACAACGGCAATAACGACCCCGAGTACGTCGGGCAAGCGATCCCCGGCAGCACCACAGGGGATGCGGTCTGGCAGGTCAAGCGCATTACCTATGACGGCAACCAAAACCCGACGGTCATTGAGTTTGCCGGGGTGGCAGCTTCTTTCAATCAGGTCTGGGACGACCGAGCCTCTCTCACTTACGGATAAGGGGAATCGCCATGCCGCAAAAATTCAACCCCCTTACCGGACGGATGAATCTGGTCCAGCAAGGCCTCACCGGCCCAGCAGGACCTGCCGTCCACCTGATCAACGGCCAAGGGTTTCTGGATGGGCTGAACCAAGTGACCAGTGGCGTCATCATCGAGATCCCGGCCCCCTCCGCCGGCTACGCCACCAGCACCGGGATCCGCATTACCACCCCCCGTACCGCCGGGGATATCCATCTACAGCTGACCCGAAACGGCACGCCTCTGGTGGCCACCGACCTTCATCTTCATATCGACGCCACCAACACCCAAACCAGTGACGCTCAGATCGCCAGTGGGAACGCCTCTTTTCGGTATGAGCAGGGCGACACCATCGGCTTGGTCATGACCAGCACCGCCTTTACCCCTCTGGCGCAGCGGATCGATGTGTATGTGGGTTTTGAGGGATAACGATTCTCTAAAAAGGAAAACACCATGCCGCAATTTGTGATTGTAGACCCAGAGGGTAACGTCGTGTCCGGCCCGTGGGAGTGGAGCAAAAGCGCCCTCAGTCGGGAGGCAGGGAAGCTCTCCCCAACCCCCGTCGCCAGACCCTCAGACCCGCCCCCAACAGAACCCTGGTCTATCCACGGTGGACATACAGTCATCCAGGTCGATATGACCGATGAGGTCTATGACTCAACCCTGGAAACTGCTGGAGATCCAATATTTTCCGTGGAGATGGGTGAGGTCACTCTTGAGACGGGCAAAGGGGAAAAGACCCTACCTCTGGCCGTCGCAGTCACCGGGTCTCGATCAAAAAAAGCCCGCCCGGTGGGTGAGATCAAATCCCAGATGGAAAGCAGCGTCAACAGCCGGGCCGAGTCGATGAAAAAGGCCTTGCTGACTCCTGGAGAGGGGAAAAAAGCGGAGTACGAAAGCCTGAGGGAGGAGTTGGAGCGGTATGAGAAAGACCCTGATCCGGATCCGACATCCTATCCGTGGCTGGCGGCGGGAATTGGTGGGGATGTCCCGGACACCGAGGATCCGAAAGAGGATCTCAAAGCTGCTGTGGCCATGGTGAAAACTGCCAAAACCAAGTGGGATCAAAAAGGCGCTCAAATCCGCAAAGCCCAGCGCAAAGCCCTGGCCATGATCCAGGCCGCCGCTACTGGAGCTGAGGCCGTCGCGGCGGCGGCGACCATGGATTCTCTGACGGTCTGAGGGGGTGGTGATGGGTTATGCGCGATGGGGCGAGAAGGAGGATGAAATTATCCGTCAGCACTATCCGGACGGCGGTGCTGCCGCATGCAGCCCCTACCTACCCAGCCGCACGCTGGTGGCTATCTCCACCCGAGCACACGCTATAAGAGTGAGTCGTCAGAGCGCTCGCACCTCTTGGGTTGTAGGGGAGGATCGACTCGTCCGGCGATACTACCCCAAAGGGGGGGCAATAGCCTGCGCTCCCTACCTCCCTGGCCGCACCTTGGCGGCTATCACTCACCGAGCAAAAACGCTCGGAATAAAGCATCGACATGGCGGTCTACCGTGGACCAAAAAGGATGACGATACCCTCCTGAAACATTATCCGTATGGGGGGGAAAGGGCCTGTGTGAAGGTGATGCCGCACCGCACCAGGACAGCCATCAAGGTCAGGTGGTCAAGGATAAGCCGACATGGGCGACCTGAAAGCTACCCCCCAACCAAAACAACCCCGCCCACCGTGGAACTGCGAGACGTCCCGACAGACCTAATCCCCCCTCTTCTTCAGGAAATCGTCCAGACGATTGGGTATGAAGGAGCGGAAAACCTCGTGAGCCGTTTTGGCGGTCAAAGAGTGTTTATCCCCAAAAAACGTACCCACCTCCACACCCGATTTGCGCAAAAAGTTGGGGCGGCTATTGCCGGGCCGATGTCTGCCAGGTTTGGGGGAGAGACGATCTCTGTACCGAATGGGAAAAGCATGTTCAAGCGGGCCGCAAAGCGCATCAGGGATACGCAGATCCGTGAAGACTACGACAGCAATACCCCGGTCCGAGTGCTAGTAGGGCGGTACGGGCTGGGAGAAAGGGCGATCTACCAAATACTGAACGATACTGGGGCAGAGGCTCTGGCGGCGGCAGCGGTGATGGATGGGCTGATGGTCTGACTGCAAACCGTGCGCATGTGCACGGCTTGGTCAAATGTTGCACCGGTGCAACATTTGACTCTCAGACATGAGTTCTCTTTTCATTTGACACCCCCACCCCCCTCAGATTAGGCTGGAGGTACTGAAACTACGAAGCGGTACCCGTTCCGCCAAAACGGTTTTTTTGTGCCCAAATGTTGCCACGTCGCAACATTTGCCATCGACCCATCACCCATCCGGCTCCTCACCGGTGTGCAGTTCCTTTTGGCGGGATGAGAGGGGGAAATAAGGCGTTTCGGCGCACGAATAACCCCCGAGCTTCTTTGTAGGCTTAGTTGAGTCCCGCCATCTCTCAGCAAAGGGTGGCATACTGAACTACGAAGGAGCACTATCATGGAAAACGCCGTAACACCCGTCATCCCCCTGGATCCCGACCACACTGTTGATGCTGGAACTCCCTCCGTCAACGCCTGCGACCTGTATGCTTTTCTGGAGGTGGGCAATGAGCGTTTGCAGAATATCGTTCAGGGGCGCGGCACGATAGCCGAACTGATCTTCCAGATGC
>JADFZT010000089.1 GCA_015232395.1 Magnetococcales bacterium
CTTCCGAAGCCCTGCAATTGCTGTTTGAAGGTCAGCGGCCCTCCTTCATGCAGTCTAACGAAGCTGAATAGTTACAATCAAAACAGCCCATCGCTTTGTTTTTGATTTTACAATTACGGGTGAAGGGGGATTATCCCCCTTCCGGGTGTGGGCAGCGCCCACGGTTTGTCTTTTGACTTAAAAAACAAAAGGGGGCGAAAAAAAATCCGCCCCCCCAGGGTTGTTACATCACAGCTGGCCCCAACTATCGAGCCACTTCCGTCGCCCGCATCTCCCGGATCACCGTCACTTTGATTTGCCCGGGATAGGTGAGTTCATCCTCCACCCGGTGGGCGATATCCTTGGCGATCAGCAGCGCCCCTTCATCGTTGACCCGGTCATACCCCACGATCACCCGCAGTTCGCGTCCTGCCTGAATGGCGTAGGATTTTTCCACACCTTTGAAATCGTTGGCGATATTTTCCAGATCTTCCAGTCGCTTGATATAATTTTGCACGTTTTCCCGACGTGCTCCAGGTCGGGCGGCAGAGAGGGCATCGGCGGCATTTGTCAGGGGGCCATAGACCGAGGCGGGTTCGATATCGAAGTGGTGGGACCAGATGGCATTCACCACCGTGTCGTGTTCCTTGTATTTCCGAGCCAGCTGCCCACCGATCACCGCATGGGAGCCCTGGGTTTCGTGGTCCACCGCCTTACCGATATCGTGGAGTAGTCCGCAGCGTTTGGCGATGGTGCTGTTGAGCCCCAACTCATCGGCCATGATGCCAGCCATGAAGCCCACCTCTATCGAATGGGAGAGGACATTTTGGGTATAGGAGGTGCGAAACTTGAGGGTACCCAGCAATTTGACGATTTCGTTGTGGATGCCGTGGAGCCCCAGATCGAAAACCGCTCTCTCCCCAGCCTCCATAATCTCCTGGTTGATGGCTTTGCGGGCTTTTTTGACCACCCCTTCGATTCGGGCGGGATGGATGCGACCATCGGTGACCAGCTCTTCCAGGGTGCGCTTGGCCACTTGCCGTCGGACGGGATCAAAACCGGAAATGACCACCGCTTCCGGCGTGTCATCAATGATCAAATCACAGCCGGTGGCCGCTTCCAGAGCCCGGATATTGCGCCCCTCCCGACCGATGATCCGGCCTTTCATGTCGTCCGAGGGAATGGTGACCACCGAGACGGTATGCTCAGCGACAAACTCTCCGGAAAAGCGTTGAATAGCGGTGGCAATGACCTCCTGGGCCTCCCGGGTGGCACTCTCGCGACTCTCCTGCTCCAACTGCTTGAGCAGTCTGGCAGACTCCCGGCGGGCATCGTCGGCAATGCCTTCGATCAGCTGTGCCTTGGCTTGGCTTTCGGTCAACCCGGCAATCTCCTCCAGGCGGTGATCCGCCTCGGCTACCCGCTGACTATAAAGTTCTTTCTGGTCTTGGATGCGTTGCTCTTCCTTGTCCAGCTGGGTACGCCTGCGATCCTGATCCCGTTCTCGCTGATCGAGTTGCTCAAACTTGCGGTCCAGGAGTTCTTCCCGCTTTTCCAGTTTGCGGTTTTGTTCGTTCAGTTGTTCTTTTTGCTGGGTATATTTTTTCTGGATCTCTTCTTCAATCCGCAGCTGATCCGATTTGCGCCGCAGTTCCGCCTCCCGGGCCATGGTGTCGGCCTTATCCTGGGCCGCATCCAAAAGCAGTTTGGAGCGTTCTTCCTGTTGGCTGAGGGCGTTGTTTTGGTTGCGCCGTTGGGCAACCAGCAGGGCAATTGGTGCGGCTGCACCCAACACCATGGCTAGAATGAAGGTTAAAATATTCATGATTGAGAAAGATCTCCTGCCCGTCCTTGCCCTGGGTGAGGGGGGATGGGATTGGTGTTGTGATCGGTGCGGCGGGCTTCGTCAGGCTGAGGCAAAAGCGTGCCAAACCAAGATAAAAAGCCACCAGGCTGACCAGAGGCGTGATGGGGGAGATAGGCATATTCTCCCGTCATTCACGCCTGCAGCATCCCCCATAACGGGATCCCGTCAGCCTTCTTTTCTGCCTGTGGGTGGAAACCCTTGGGCATCGGCGGTTAAAACGCCGTTTTCCGTCACCATATGGTCCATGGGAACATCGTAAGGTTCCCAGGGGAGGGATTCCACCTCCTGAAAGGCATAGGCCAATCCAACAAGGAGTGGCCGTTTGCCCGTGTTTTTCGTGCCCCCTGGCGTCTGGTTTACGCCATTTTTCGAAAGGGCCAAAGGGGCCAGCAAACGGTCATAGTAGCCTCCGCCATAGCCCAAACGTCCGCCGCTACGGTCAAACCCCACCAGGGGCATGAAGAGCAGATCCAGCTGGCGGATTTCTCCAGCTGAAATCAGGCCGGTGCGCAGGGTTGGCTCGGGTATCCCGAAAGCAGCCTGCGTCAGGGGATCACCGGGCTGGTAAGGCACGAAGCCCAGGCTTCGGGCTTTTTTGTCAACGATGGGAAGATAGACCTTTTTGCCGTGATGGTGCAGGTCGGCAAGGAGAGAGGAGGGGTTCACCTCATTTTCTACCGCCATGTAGAGCCCGATGTGACGAGCGTGTCGGTAGATGGGAAGTGTCGTTGCGTGCCGGTTGATGGCCTCTCCAAGAGCGGCTGCTCTTTCAGCGGAGAGTGCCCGGCGACGCTGGCGCAGACCCTTGCGGGTAGCTGCTTTGACCCCTTCCATGTTTATGAAGACCCCCGCCTGTGCCGTGGGATAGCAACCTCTGAACCCAGTTTTAAGGTGGATCCCTGAATTAATCGCTTCTGGTAAGCCCGTGAGGGCCTTCGCTCCACGACCAGCGCAAGGTTCCTAGGGTTCTAAAAATTAACGGTTCAGGAGGATAGTTTCTCCTCACGAACACCGCAGGGGTCTCAAACACGATAAAAACTCTTCAGGTCGATCATCCCTCAAGCAGTCGGTCACTGGCCTCTATCAAGGCCTGGACTTTTTGGTCGGCGGCTTCAGCCTGCCGGTGGTGCGACTGCTTGAGTTGCTGGAGATCGTCCGCCATTTTCAGTGCGGTCATGATCGCCAGCCGGTCCGTGTTACGGTTGGTGGAATGTTGCGCCATGGTTTTCATGGTGCCATCCACCAGGGTGGCCAGATCCTGAATATATTCCTGGCCATGTGTTGCCTTCACTTTGAAGGTGTGGCCATAAATGCGAATCTCCACGGTATCGGTCATGGTGCCGTCCCGGGAGCGTTGATGCTTCAGCCCGATTGACCGATTTCATCGAAGCGGGCAAGCAGTGCTTCGATGCGGGATACAGTTTGGGCTTTTTCCTCTTCCAATGCTACCACATTGTGCCTGGTTTGGGTTAATGCTTCACTGCTTGTGGTCAATTCTTCGGTGCGTTTTTCAAGCTGCCGGGTTGTTTCGTTGAGCTGTCCGGCCCGCTCTTCCAGTTGTTCGGTCAACTCCTGCACGGCTTTTTGCAGGGCTGCTTTGTCCGAACGCAGGGTTTTGATGGTATCGGCCAGGGAGGTCCAACGATTTTCCAGGGTAGCGAGCAGGTCGCCCTGGGGGGCCTCCGGTGCAACAGGTGTTGCGGTTGTGACCGGTTTTTCAGTTTCCTGATCGGTGGTTGCCGCCGTTTCCGGTTGGTCTGCTCCCCCATGGGTCGGTTCGGATGCTGCCATCATCGGATCTGGTTCCACGGTTTTTGACTCGGCTGGTGGTTCCGTGGCTATCGATTTCACAGGCGGCTCCACGGGGTGTACCTTGGTGACCGCTGCTGCCGGCCTCTCCGGGGAGTCGGATGGGTTGCCGGATGGGTCGTCGGCTTCCTCGGATATGAAGGCAGTTGGACTGGCAGGAGGCATGGCGGTTGAGGCGGTCGTCATGGGTGTGTCGACAGCCTCAATTTCTGTAGTGGCCACAGCGGGTTGTCCCGGGGCTGTGGGAGGTTGGAAGTCCATTCCAGACCTTTCGGTGTTTGCCGCCCAATCGACTGCGACCGATCTACTTCCCTGATCCGACCTGTAAGTACATTTCAATCATACCTGATCCGACTTTTTAAGTACAATTTAATCCTATTCGCTAGAGGATTGATGTGTCAAGGCAACTGCCGGGGGGTGGCAAGGATCTCAACCGACGGTAACATCCTGAAAAAAAGGAGGTAGGGTCGGGAGGGGGACGGTGGTGAAAGGGGGGTGTTCCCCATTTTGCCGGGAATCCCGGTGGTGGACCAGGCGGTGACTTCTGATGAGGTTATTCCCCATCCCGCCGGAATTCCCCTTCGACGGTGTTGCCTCCCTGTTTGTGGCTTCCTCTGCCACCCCCTGGGGGCGGGGCTTCTGTCAGGGTGGGCTCCTGGCTTTCCATGTTAAATTCTCTCTCATGGAATTCTTGTTTGTGGAATCCGTCCTGATTTTCTCCAGGGAACCCATCAAAGCCTTCCTTGGCAAAGCCCTGGAAACCGCCTGCAGAAAAACCGGCCCCGTTGCCGCCAGCAGAGTGGATGTTGAGATTGTTGGTCAGATTTTTAACCAAAAAATAGCGCAAGGGGATGCGGGTCAGGGGCAGGGCCAGGGCAAATCCCAGGGCATCGGTAAAAAAACCGGGGGTCAGCAGGAGTGCACCGGCTACCAGGAGCATCGCTCCCTCCACCATTTCGCCACCGGGCATCTCGCCCCGGGCCAAGCGTTCTTGAAGGCTGGTGAGGGTGCGCAGCCCTTCCCGACGCACCAGGGAGACCCCGATGACGGCGGTGGCGATAATCAACAGCAGGGTGAAGCCGATTCCGATCTGCCCTCCGACCCGAATCAAAAGCCATATTTCCAGGATGGGAATGGCGATGAACAGAAAAATCAGCAAACGGCCCATCTCTCTACTCCTGCGGTCGTTGACATGGATGGTGTGAAAATTCGATTTTTGACTTTAGCAGAAAACTTCACCAAAAACCCACAGTTGCGTTGTTGGCTCCAAAATGGCGTGTGTGGAAATCTCGAAGGGGCGTTGATTGGGGTGGGAGATTATGTTACATATCCACGCTTTCAGTGAAAGGTTGCCCCTAACAACACTCGAAGGATGGGAAACGTGCACGAAAGCACACTGGCAAAACGTTATGCATCCGCACTCGCCGATCTGGCCGCCGAAGAGGGCTCGCTGGATAGAGTGGGAACGGAACTCGACGGGTTTCAGGAACTCCTGCGCGCCTTGCCTGCCCTGGAGCGGCTCTTGACGAGTCCTACCGCCACCAGGGAAGATCAGGAAAGCGCCCTGGCAGCGATCCTTGAAAAAGGGGCTCCCAGCGCACTGACGAGTAAATTTTTGCGGCTTCTCGTCCACAAGGGGCGCATGGTCCTGATCGAATCCATCATCACCTCCTTCAATCGGGAACTGGAGGTGCGCAGCGGTCGGATGACAGTTCATGTCAAAACACCAATGCCACTGACACAGACCCATGCGAAGGGTCTCCAGACCACTCTTTCCAAGATGACCGGAAAGAGCGTTCAGCTGGAGATCGAAGAGGCTCCGGATCTCTTGGGAGGCATGGTGATCAGAATGGGCAGCCAAATGATGGATTTTTCCGTCCGCGGCCGCTTGGAACGTCTACAAGCTCAAATGAGAGGGTAAGGTCTGATGCAAATCAGCGTCGCCGAAATCAGCGAAATCATCAAACAACAGATCGCCGGATTCGACCAGGAGGCCGAAGTCTCGGAAGTGGGGCAGGTGATCGCCGTCGGTGACGGTATCGCCCGTGTCCATGGACTCGACAAGGTGATGGCCGGTGAGTTGGTCACCTTCGAGGACAACACTCAAGGGATGGCCCTCAACCTGGAAGAGGACAATGTCGGTATCGTGATCTTCGGACCCGATATCAACATCAAGGAAGGTGGCGTCGTCAAGCGGACGGGTCGGATCGTTGAGGTTCCCGTCGGCAAGCCCCTCCTGGGTCGGGTGGTGGATGGTCTGGGTAACCCCATCGACGGCAAGGGGGAGATCAAAACCGATGATCGCCGCCTGGTCGAGGTGGTTGCCCCGGGTATCCTGCCGCGCAAATCGGTTCATGAGCCCCTCTACACCGGACTCAAGGCCCTTGACGCCTTGGTGCCCATTGGTCGAGGCCAGCGGGAGCTGATCATCGGCGACCGCCAGACAGGTAAAACCGCTGTGGCGGTGGATACCATCATCAACCAAAAGCGCACCCACGAAACCGACAAGCCGGTTTTCTGCGTTTATGTCGCCATCGGCCAAAAACGCTCCACGGTGGCCCAGGTGGTGAAGATGCTGGAAGATCACGGTGCCATGGAATACACCACCGTGGTGGCGGCCACCGCGTCGGATCCGGCCCCCTTGCAGTTTCTTGCCCCCTACTCCGGCTGCTCCATGGGGGAATATTACCGCGATAACGGCATGCACGCGGTCATCATCTACGACGATCTTTCCAAGCAGGCGGTCTCCTATCGGCAGATGTCCCTGATTCTGCGGCGTCCTCCGGGACGTGAGGCCTATCCCGGCGACATCTTCTATCTCCATTCACGTCTGCTGGAGCGGGCTGCGAAGATGAGCGACGACGAGGGTGGTGGTTCGTTGACGGCGCTGCCCATCATCGAAACCCAGGGCGGTGACGTATCAGCCTACATTCCCACCAACGTGATCTCCATCACCGACGGGCAGATCTTCCTGGAGTCGGAGCTTTTCTACTCCGGTATGCGCCCGGCCATCTCAGTGGGTCTTTCGGTCTCCCGGGTGGGTGGTTCAGCCCAGGTGAAAGCCACCAAGCAGGTGGCAGGTTCCCTGCGTCTTGATCTGGCCCAGTTCCGGGAAATGCAGGCCTTTGCCCAGTTTGGCTCTGACCTGGATGCCGCTACGCAAAAACTCATCCACCGGGGTGAGCGTTTGATGGAGCTGCTCAAGCAGGATCAATATCAGCCCATGTCCATGGAAGAGCAGGTGGTGAGCCTCTTCGCGGGTACCCGGGGCCTTCTGGACGACGTCTCCGTGGAGGGGGTCAACCAGATGGAAAGAGATCTTCAGGATCACGTCCGCACCAGTCATCCCGGCATTCTTGAAACCATCCGTAACGATCAAAAATTGACCGAGGCGACGGAAAAAGCTCTCAAAGAGATCATCGTGGCGTTCGTGAAACAGCGTACTGCCCAGGCCAGCTAACGGGGGCTATCAACCATGCCCAATCTGAAAAGCCTCCGGAACCGAATCCGTTCCGTCGGCAATACCAAGCAGATCACCAAGGCCATGAAAATGGTCTCGGCGGCCAAGCTGCGCAGAGCCCAGGAACGGGCTTTTGCGACCCGGCCTTACAGTCGGCACATGGGTGAGATGATGCAATCCGTGGCTGGCAGTGTCTCGAAGGATGGGGCTCCGGCCCTGCTCGCCGGGCGTCCCGACGGCAATGAAAATCGGGTGCAGCTGGTGGTCTTTACCGCTGATCGCGGCCTTTGTGGTGGTTTTAACAGCTCCATCGTTCGGGCTGCCCGCAAGCGCATCGAAGAGCTTAAAAGCGAAGGCAAGGAGGTCTCCCTGGTCTGTATCGGCAGCAAGGGGGTGGATGTGCTCAAGCGTCAGTATGGCGATCTCATCCAGAATACCCATATTGGCATCAGTCGGGATCTGAACTTTAAAAAAGCCCAGACCGAGGTGGCCAACCCCCTCATCAAGGCCTACGAAGAAGAAACTTTCGACAGCTGTGAGATACTCTTCAATACCTTCAAATCCGCCATGACCCAAGAGGTTACTCTGCGGCGCATCATTCCCGTGGAGGTTCCCGAGGGGGATGGGGAGGAGGGGGGAGGACACCTCTTCGAGCCTTCGGACGAGGAGGTTTTGGAGGCGCTGTTGCCACAAAATGTGGCCGTACAGGTGTTTCAGGCTCTGATGGAATCAGAAGCGAGCGAGCAGGGAGCCCGAATGACCGCCATGGATAGTGCCGTACGCAACGCCGATGAAATGATCCGCAAGCTGACAACCACCTTCAACCGCACCCGGCAGGCGGCAATCACTACCGAGCTGATGGAGATTATCAGTGGTGCCGAGTCCTTGAAGGGATAGTCTGTCATCCACGAGATGGTTTCACAGTGGCTTTGGCCCCTGAACCTGAATAAACAAGCCTAAGAGTATGGAGTTTTTCCGATGAGTGAACAGGTGGGACGGGTGATTCAAGTAGTCGGCCCTGTGGTCGATGTCCGGTTCGATGGTGAACTTCCCAACATCCTCAATGCCTTGCATGTTGATCGGGGTGAGGAAGGCCGCATGGTTTTGGAAGTGGCCCTGCATCTCGGTGAAAAGACGGTGCGTACCATCGCCATGCAGTCCACGGACGGCTTGGTGCGTGGCCAGGAGGCTGTCGATACCGGCAACCCCATCATGGTTCCGGTGGGCAATCCCACTCTGGGGCGGATTCTCAACGTGGTGGGCGATCCTCAGGATGGCCTGGGAGAGGTGAAAACCGAACACTACCTCCCCATCCATCGGAATGCGCCGCCCTTTGACGAGCAGTCCACCGAAGCGGAAATTTTGGAGACCGGCATCAAGGTGGTGGATCTTCTGGCTCCTTACTCCAAGGGGGGTAAAATCGGCCTCTTTGGTGGAGCCGGTGTGGGCAAGACGGTGATCATCATGGAGCTGATCAACAACGTCGCCCAAGGCCACGGTGGATTTTCGGTTTTCGCCGGTGTGGGGGAGCGGACCCGCGAAGGGAACGACCTCTACCACGAAATGCGCGAATCAAAGGTGATCGATCCCCACGACTTTTCCAAGTCCAAGGCCGCGCTGATCTACGGTCAGATGAACGAGCCCCCTGGAGCCCGCGCCCGTGTGGCGTTGACCGGTCTTACTGTCGCTGAATATTTCCGGGACATCGCCGGTCAGGACGTGTTGCTCTTCATCGACAACATCTTCCGCTTCACCCAGGCGGGTTCCGAGGTGTCGGCCCTGTTGGGACGGATTCCTTCAGCGGTGGGCTATCAGCCGACCCTGGCTACGGATATGGGTAACCTTCAGGAGCGCATCACCTCCACCAAGAAGGGCTCCATCACCTCGGTGCAGGCCATCTACGTGCCAGCGGATGACTTGACCGACCCGGCCCCGGCTACCGCGTTTTCGCATCTGGATGCCACCACGGTGCTCTCCCGGCAGATCGCTGAGATGGGCATCTACCCGGCGGTGGATCCCCTGGACTCCACCTCCCGTATTCTCGATCCTCGGGTGTTGGGTGACGAGCACTATAACATCGCTCGTGAGGTGCAGCAGATTCTGCAAACCTACAAATCCCTCCAGGATATCATCGCCATCCTGGGTATGGACGAGCTTTCCGAAGAGGACAAGCTGGTCGTGGCCCGGGCCCGGCGGATTCAGCGGTTCCTCTCCCAATCCTTCCACGTGGCCGAAGCCTTTACCGGTCAGAAGGGTGTGCTGGTTTCCCTGGCTGATACCATCCGTGGCTTTAAAGAGATCGCTGAAGGCAAGCATGACGATCTGCCTGAGGCGGCTTTCTACATGGTGGGCACCATTGAGGATGCCATCGCCAAGGCCAAGCGTCTGGCTAACGAATAACGGGAGCGCACATGGCCGTATCCTTACAGCTTGAACTGGTCACCCCGGAGAGACAGCTGATCTCCCGGGAGGTGACCAGCGTCGTCGTTCCCGGTCAGGATGGGGATTTCGGGGTTCTCCCCGGACACGCCCCCTTTCTCTCCCTGGTGCGGGCCGGTGTGGTCACCATCGACGAAGATGAACACTTTGCGGTCACCGGCGGCTATGCCGAGGCGGTGCCGGAGCGGGTGACGCTTCTGGTGGATCTGGCCGAGCCTGGTGAAGGGATCGACCGGGGGGAGGCGGAGGAAAATCATCGCCAAGCGCAAGAGGCGTTTGCTGCCCTCAGCCCGGACGACCCGGACTATGAAAACCGGAAGGCCGACCTGGGGTTTGCCAAGGCCCGCCTGGACGCCAGTCCCAAACCGTAATATTGACTCGATTGCCCCTGATTTCCCTGGCTAACCCTGAACAAAGGGCCAACCAGGGGAATCAGGGCTGAATAATAGAGGGGGGAGGGGTTTGAGTGTGGCCAAGCAGCCTGCCGCCATCGTCATTCTCGCTGCGGGTCAGGGCACCCGGATGCGTTCGGCTCTCCCCAAGGTTCTTCACGAACTGGCTGGCCTACCTCTTCTCGCCCATGTCCTGGAGGCTTCCCGGCAGCTGAAGCCTGAGCGCCTGGTGGTGGTGATTGGTCACGGTGCGGATCAGGTGCGTGACTCTCTGGACGCGGCGGACATCACCTGGGTGTTGCAGGATGAGCAGCTGGGCACCGGACATGCAGTAAGCTGTGCCATGCCTGCCCTGGCGGGACTCGAAGGGGAGCTGATCGTCCTCAACGGCGACCATCCCCTGATCGAACCAGCCACTCTGAATAAACTCCACAACGAACATATCGAAAGTGGGCAGGCGGTGACCCTGCTCTCCACGACGATTGATCCCCCCACCGGCTATGGACGGGTGGTGCGGGACTCTTCCGGCACACTCCTGGGCATTGTCGAACAAAAAGACGCTGACCCGAAAACCCTCGCCATCACGGAAGTCAACTCCGGTACCTACTGTTTCAAGTTGACCGCCATGCCCGCTTGGCTCAAGCGACTCTCCAACAACAATGCCCAGGGGGAATATTATCTCCCCGATGTGGTGGCCCTGGCCAAGGCGGATGGATTGCCGGTAGGGGCTTGTCACCATGACGACCATCACTCCCTTTCCGGGATCAACAGCCGTCGGCAGTTGGCCCAACTGGAAGCGGCCTTTCGGAATCGGCTGGTGGATGGCTTGATGGATCGGGGGGTTACCTTCATCGATCCGGGCTCCTGCTGGCTGGCGGCGGATGTGCAGATTGGCCGGGACACCATCATCTCCCCCAATGTCCATCTGGGGCCGGGGGTGGTGATTGGGGAGGGGTGTCGGGTGGGGCCTTTTTGTCAGATTCAAAAAAGCCACATGGGGGATGGCTGTGAAATTTTGGCTTTTTGCCACCTGGATGGCGCGCAACTGGCCGGTCCCAACGTGATTGGCCCTTATGCCCGCCTGCGGCCAGGAACAGTCCTGGCAGCGGGGGCCAAGGTGGGTAATTTTTGTGAAGTCAAAAAATCCAACATCGGACCTGGCTCCAAGATCAACCATCTCACCTATGTGGGGGATACCGAGATGGGGGGTGGGGTGAATGTGGGCGCGGGCACCATCACCTGCAACTATGACGGCGTCAACAAGCATCGCACGGTGATTGGTGAGGGGGTCTTTATCGGCTCCGATACCCAGCTGGTCGCACCGGTCACGGTGGGGGAGGGGGCGGTGATTGGGGCGGGTACCACGGTGACCCGAGAGGTGGCTGCGGGGAGTTTGGCGACATCCCGAGCCCCCCAAAAGGAAATTGCCGGTTGGCGTGAAAAGCGGCCAAAACCCAAGAAAAAATAGCGCTTCCATCCTTCTGACAGCCAGGGTTCTCCTCCTGCAATGGTCCGACGCTCTTCCTTCCGGGGAGCGACTTTCCCATCTTTCATCTGAAAAGCAATTGACCCCCCGGGTCATCGCCTACTATTTTTCCCTGGTTCCTTAAATATATATGGCTGCTTGTCGGTGGGGCACAGATGGCGAACAGGCCTTATTCCGGCATCTTGAATAGCGGCTCATTCTGACGAAATTTTCCGCGTGGGGTAAAGACATGTGCGGCATTATCGGTGTCATCGGCGAACGCAACGCAACACCCATCCTGTTGGAGGGCTTGAAGCGCCTGGAATATCGGGGCTATGACTCGGCGGGGATTGCCGTGGTGCAGCGGGAGCAGCTCCAGACCGCCCGCTCCATGGGCAAATTGGTCAACTTGGAGGAGCGGCTGAAGTCAGACCCCAAGACCGGATTGATCGGTATCGGTCACACCCGCTGGGCGACCCACGGTGCCCCCACCGAGGAAAACGCCCATCCCCACTGCTCGGAAAATGTAGCCGTCGTGCACAACGGCATCATCGAAAACCATCAGGAGTTGCGGGCCGAGCTGGCAGCCCAGGGGGTGGTGTTTACCTCCCAAACCGACACCGAGGTGATTCCCCATCTGATTGAACGAGAGATGGCCAAGGGTTTGGAGGTGGTGGCGGCGGTGCGTGGGGCGGTCAATCAGCTGGAGGGGGCCTTTGCCTTGGGGATTGTGATCCGGGGGGAGGAGGAGATGCTGGTGGCGGTGCGTCGGGGCAGCCCTTTGATCGTGGGCTTGGGGGAGGGGGAGAGCTTTATCGCCTCGGATGCGACCCCGTTGGTTCCTTATACCCGGCGTATGGTTTATCTCCACGACGATGATGTGGCGGTGCTGGGGCGGGATCAGGTGCGTCTGATGGATCTGGAGGGGAATGTCATCACCCGCCCGGTGCGGGCCTCCCAGGTGTCGGCGGATCTTACGGAAAAGTGGCCCTATCGTCATTTCATGCAGAAGGAGATCTACGAGCAGCCGACCGCTATTGGTGAGACCCTCAAGGGTTTGATCCACTCTGCCAATCGCACGGTGGCTCTGGAGGAGCTTTCTGCCAAGATGGGGTTTGCCTCGGTGCGGGCGGTCAACATTATCGCCTGCGGCACCTCATGGCATGCGGGGATGGTGGCCCGCTATTGGATCGAGCGGTTGGCCAAGGTGCCCACCAGTGTCGATATCGCCTCGGAATATCGCTACCGGGAGCCACCGGCTCTGCCCGGGAGTATCACCGTGGTGATCTCCCAGAGCGGTGAGACGGCGGACACCCTGGCGGCCATGCGTTTTGCCCGGGCTCAGGGGCAGAAGGTGCTGGGGATTGTCAACGTGCCGGAATCCACCATTGCCCGGGAGGCGGATGCGGTGCTCTACACCCAGGCGGGGCCGGAAATCGGCGTGGCTTCCACCAAGGCCTTTACTACCCAGCTGATCGCATTGGCCAGTTTGGCGCTGGCCATTGGCAAAGCCCAAGGGGTTTTGGCGCCGGAGCGGGAGGAGGAGCTGGTGGGGCAGATGCTGCACATCCCATCCCGGGTGGAGCAGGTGTTGAAGCACGACGAATCGATCCTGGAAATTGCCAAAAAGATGATGCATGCCCGGGGCTTTCTCTATCTGGGCCGGGGCTCCTGCTTTCCCATCGCCTTGGAGGGGGCCTTGAAGCTCAAGGAGATCTCCTACATCCATGCCGAAGGGTATGCGGCGGGTGAGATGAAGCATGGCCCCATCGCTTTGATCGACGAAGATCTCCCCGTGGTGGTGGTGGCTCCCAGGGATCGGCTGTTTGAAAAGGTGTTGAGCAATCTGGAGGAGGCGAGGGCCAGAGGGGGGCGCTTGGTGGTGATTACCACGGCTCCCCGGGAGTCGGATACCCCGTGTACGGCGGATGATGTGATTCACATGGTGGATTGCGGCAACTTTATGGCCCCGATTCTCTACGTCATTCCCTTGCAGATTTTGGCTTATCATATCGCTGTACTCAAAGGCACCGATGTGGACCAGCCCCGCAACCTGGCCAAGAGCGTCACGGTCGAATAGGTGCTGGTCCTTTTGGGAAGAGGGGATCTGTTGTGGTCGGATAGGCCGGATGGTTATAGACCAGTCCATAGGAGGGTGGCATGTATACCGTCGGCGTTGATGAAGCCAAGATCCATTTTTATGGATTGTTGAAGCGGGTTGCACAGGGAGAATGGATTACCATCACCCAAAATGGACAGCCTGTGGCTGTGCTTCAGGCTCCTGATTTGGTCCCTGGGAAAAATGTCGCTGAAGTGATCCAGGCCTTGAAAGATTTCCCGGTCAGTCCCCCGGTCGAACAGGAGGTTGTTCGGGAAATGATTGAGGCAGGCCGGGATTGAGGTGGTGGGCCTCCCATTGTTGAACCTAAATCCGGCAGTTGGGCGTGTGTGGCTGGTGCAGAATATTGGTTCGCATAGTGAATTGGGAGAAATCGCTGTCACCTGATTGACAAGACTTTCTCCCGATTTGCTTGGTGGATCAAGAGGCTGGGGCATGTACGTACGCCCAACTGCCGGATTTAGGTTGAAACCCCCCAGCGTCAATTGGGGGAAATCCTTGCTTTGGCTTATGAGCAGGGGCTCTCCACCTATGACGCTTCCTACCTGGATCTGGCGTTACGGGAAGGCATTCCCATCGCCACCTTTGATCACTCCCTGCAAAAAGCCGCCTCCCGCCTGAGTCTCTCTCTGTTTGCGCTCTGACCACTGTTTGCCCGCCAAAACCAGTTGATCGTGAGCCTGTTTCTTTTTTCAAAATCGGCGTTGCGTGGCTCCCATGAATTGTTTGAATAAGAGACACAACAAAAACCATTCCCATTTACTATTCGTTACTTTAACCTGGGCCGCTCTCTTTTTTGATGGCAATCCTTCGATTGTGACGAATGAGGAAAATTGATTGCCAAATATCAAAATTTTGGAGAGGATGTCTGGCCATTATTTATCGGACCTGATGGCGCCAGCCATAGGTCGCACCGGAGAGCTTGGGGTGTTGTTGATTACCCTGGTCAGGTCACTGTTTTCAGTTATCCACGGTTTCACTCAATCAGGAGGTAGGCATGCTTGGACGCAGTGTATGGTTTGGTGTGATGGCGGTTTTTTTGGGGGGGATGGCGACGGGATGTTCGCAAAAATCTCCGGCATCCAGTGGTTTGCACTATATCGATGGCTCGGTGGGGCAGGTGCAGGCTTCCCTGGCCCGGGGGGGGCGTCTTTATGACAAGTGGTACAAGGAGATCGAAGCGCCAGCGCCCAAGGTTTCCCATTCCGCCTATCCCACCACCGCCAAATATGCTGAAAAGCCCCGGGCCAACTGGCGCTGCAAGGAGTGCCACGGCTGGGACTATCGGGGCAAGGAGGGGGCTTATGCTTCAGGCAAGCATTTTTCCGGTATCAAGGGGATATCAGAGTTGGCGGGTGAGTCCCCGGAGCGGATCATCGGGATTTTGAAGGATGGCACCCACCAGTTGGATGGCAAGATGAGCGATGTTGATTTCCGGGATCTGGCCAACTTTGTCAGCGCGGGCCAGGTGGATATGGATCTCTATATCGACCGGGAGAGCAAAAAAGCCCACGGGGATGTGGAGCGGGGGGAAGCCTACTATCAGACGGTTTGCGCCAACTGCCACGGAGCGGACGGCACCAAGATCGAAAAGATGCCGGCCATGGGTAAGGTGGCCAACGGCAATCCCTGGGAAACCCTGCATAAAATCCTCAACGGTCAGCCTCTGGAAGAGATGCCGGCTTTAAGAGCCATGGGTCGGGAAATGCCTCTGGCCAGTGGGATGCGGGTGCCTGCGGACATTCTCGCCTACACCCAAACGCTACCCAGCAAAAAACCGGGAAAATAAAAAGAATCCGATCAGCTGACGGGGAGAGGTGGCCACTTTTCTGGCTGCTGGGACCGGTTGGTTGATCTACAGCGCGAAACATCGAACCGGGAGCGGTCTGTTTGATTGCGGGTGATGAACCCCCTCAGTCAGACAGGTGGCTTCCGGTTTTTTTATGGCTTGGGGGTTTCAATGGTGAGGTATAGCAGGGCTACCTAAGAATTGGACACTCTTCTCTGACGCGTCATCCCCGCGAAGGCGGGGATCCA
>JADFZT010000090.1 GCA_015232395.1 Magnetococcales bacterium
CTCTACGAAGTCAGTAAAACATTTTCAGACCAAAAAGGCTGTCAAGTCTTATTTGCGGCAGGGTGCTGAATAGTTACTTTTGATTTATGAATATTTTTGCAGCTCTTTTGAGAAGAAACAGTAATCATTGCGCCCCTTCTTTTTGACCGCATACATCGCCATATCAGCCTTCTGTAGCAATATCTGGGGATTGTCTCCATCCATCGGATAGAAACTGATACCGATGGATGAGCCGATCTGGCAAGTATTCCCCTCCAGATCAAAGGGTATGGTCAGCTGTTGGATAATCTTGGCCGCCACCTGCCCGGCATCCTCCCGCTGGGAAAGCCCTGGCAGCAACACCGTAAATTCATCCCCCCCCAACCGGGCCACCGTGTCCACCTCCCGAAGACAACCCTGAATTCTTGAGGCAGCCTGAATCAACAGACGATCCCCTACATCGTGGCCCAGGGTGTCGTTGACCGCCTTGAACCGATCGAGGTCCAAAAAGAGCAGGGCCAGATCCTTCCGGTCCCGACGGGCCCGGGCCAGATCACGCTCCAGACGATCCTCAAACATTTTTCGGTTGGGTAGATTGGTGAGAGAATCATAGTTGGCCAGATGGCGGATATGCTCCTCAATCCCCCGGCGTTCGATCAAGCTCGCCAGAGTAATGGCCACAGTGGTCAGAAAGGCCTCTTCTTCCGAATCCCGCAAATGATTGTCCGCCACAGCCAGAAACATAACGGCGAGGAGTTTTTCCCGGGAGCGAATCGGCACACAGTAGTAGTTGCCCGCAAGCCCAAAATGGTCAGCTCGCCCACCACCCGATCCACCCTCTCTATTGATGAAGGTAATACGCCCCTCTTTCACCCCATGGCCACAACCACAGCCACCGAGAACCATTTCACCCCCTGATGGCAAAGACTCTTCCCCAAGCCCACGCCCGGATGAGAGCACCAGCTTTTGCCGCTGGCCATCCCACAAAAAAACAGCCCCCTCGGTACGCACAGCCAAAGTGGGCACGGTCAGAATGATATTCAGAGCCACATGGAGCTGTTTTTCCAGAGGAAGGGTTTCCAGACCGGTTTCGAGCAGAGCACTGATGGCGATGCGAAAGACAAAGGCCCGATGGTTTTTATCCTCCAACACCTTGCGATCAGAAATATCCCGAATGAAAGCCGAAAAAAAAGTCTCCTCTTCCAACTTCCAACTGGAGAGGGAAAGCTCCAGGGGAAACGTCTCCCCATTGGCGCGCATGCCGTAAAGCTCCACCTTTTGACCGATCACCGCCCAGGCCCCCCCCTCACGCACCCGCTGAACCCCGTTATTGTGGGCCTCCCGATACCCCTCAGGCATCAACTTTTGCACGGGTTGGCCGGTGATTTCCCGGAGGGTATAACCGAATATTCTTTCCGCCCCCCCATTCCAGGTGATGATATTTCCCCACTGATCGGCGGTAATGATGGCGTCGGAAGCGGATTCAGTGATGGAGCGATATTTCTGTTCACTGGCCTGGAGGGCTTCTTCCACCAACCGCCTTTTTTGCGCCTGGGCTCTCAGTTGCCAGTTGGTGGATTCCAGAGAGGCGAGGGCATCCTCCATGGTTTTGAGCATCTGCTTGCGCTCAGTGATATCCCGGAGGGAGGCGTGAAGATATTTTTCACCATCACGGCTCACCTGGGTAAGGGCAATTTCGGTGGCGACCTCCTCCCCATCGGCTCTGAGAACGGAAAATTCCACGCGATGCTCAAACAGAGCGCTTTCACCGGTGGCCAGATAACGCGCAAAACCCTGTCGATAGCGTTCCCGCAACGCCTGGGGAACCAACACCTCAACCACCTCCTGTCCGATCACCTCCTGAGCGACAAATCCGAACAACGCCTCCGCAGCGGGATTGAATGCCCTGATCCGCCCCTGGGAGTCGGCAATGACCAAAGCTTCCAGACTCGCTTCAAAAAAATCCGGATAGGGAATCCCCGAGCTATTGATAACAGACTGAGAGTGACTGGCAGGGGGGCGCTGTTGAAACTGCCGGTAGACCAACCAGCCGCCAACTGCAAACACCAGGAGAAGAAAAACAGGTCCGAACATAAGAATTATCAATCATTTCCATTGTAAAATCATACGTTAAAAAAACGGAGAAACAATCCCCCCTACCCCATTTTGGAGGCCACTGATTCACAACGGCTTCCTTGGCGCAAAACTGAGTATAATGTCAAAAAAGAAGCTTGCTGGATAATTCAAATTTTCTCTTGTTAATAAACTATATTTATCCACCCCCAAACAACAATCATCCCCAAGAAATAAACCAACCTGACCACCCCCCCTTCTCCTCTCCCTCCCCATCCAAACCAGGGGCGATACCCATTTCAGGGTCCGGGTGCATCTGGAGTTGGGCAAATTTCATGATCGATTGTCCCAAACGGAGCAAGCTTACGAACACTTTGTCAAAGGCAACACTCTCCGGCAGGCAGAACAACAAAACCTGCAACGCCTTAAAGAGCAATTTACCCAATCCCTACAGGCAAAAAAACGCTATTCTTCCCCCCAATGGGTCCGCTCCTGGCAGCCCGACCCCACCCCCCCACCGCCCCCGACCCGATCTTTCTGGTCGCCTTTCCCCGCTCCGGCACCACCCTGCTGGATCAAATTCTCGGCAGCCATCCAAGATTGCAGGTGATGGAGGAAAAACCGCCCCTGGGCACTGTCCAACAAACCATCGAAGGGATGGATGATGACGATGGAAAAGCCCTGGCTGCCTTGACCCCCACCGATCTCCAGCGGTTACGAAAAATCTATCACCAGGAGGTGGATCGACACCTGACCCGAAATCAAGAGAGCCTGTTGGTGGATAAGTTTCCTCTCAATATCAATCATTTCACACTGATCAAACGCCTCTTCCCCAACAGCCGCATCATTCTGGCTCTGCGTCACCCCTGTGATGTGGTGCTGAGCAACTTGATACAAAACTATCGGACCAACAAAGCCACCCCCTTTTTTTCAATCTGGAAGATGCGACTTATCTCTATCAGGAGGTGATGGGATTGTGGCTACAGCAAGTCCAACTTTTCCCCCCACCCACCATCGCGTCAAGTATGAATCCCTGGTGACCGACTTTCCGGGAGAGGTGGCCAAATTGTTGGATTTCCTGGGTCTCGATTGGGATGAGCGGGTGTTGAAATACCATCAACACGCCCCAAAAAGGGAGATCATCACCACTCACAGCTATCAGAGTGTGGCGGAACCCATCTATCAACGGGCCAAATATCGCTGGAAGCGCTATGAGACCCAGCTTGAGCCGTTCCTGCCGAAGCTGACCCCGTTTATCGAAGCGTTCGGTTATGAGGTGGATGCATGAATGGCGTTGGAGGATGTTACAAAGTTCGGAAGGATCCGAGAGGGACTGGAAAAGGCTGGGCAGCCTGACTATCTTGAGATGATTGATAGATACCTCCCCAAGGCTCACTTTTCTTCCCGTGATGGAACCCTGAAGAGAGAGAGGCGATTGACGGCGACCGCGATATCAGCCAGCTCCGCCTCCGGGGGAACGGGAATCTGTTCTCCAGGTTGATCGGTACGGTCCGAAAGACGCACCACCTCCCCGCTCAACTGGGCCAAGGGCTGAAACAGAAAATGGCTCAAAAGCAGATATCCCACCAGCACCACCCCCATCAAGGCACAGAAAAACAGCCCCGATAGCCGCCAGGCATTCCAGGTGGCCCGATCATAAAGCCGTTTCAGGGGGATACGGATGGAGAGAAACAGCTCATCCCCCATCGTATCCCCTTCTGCGACCTGCAAAGCCGCCTCAAGCCGCTCTCCATCCTGGCCGGCATGACAACCACCACACTGGCTCTCCCCCAGAGCGCTGCGACCCATGAACAGCAGCATCTCCTCCCCATCGATGGCGGTCTGCTCCGAAACGGTTTCCAACTCGGGGTTTTCCCGAAGCCTGGCCATAAACAGCTCTTCCAGGGAGGTCGCCTTCTCTGAGCCAGGCAAAAACACCACCTGATCTCCCTGCAAAAAGTCGTGGATGCGGGCGTTGCGGCTAAAATGGTTGTTGATTTTTTCACTCGCCTCCAGGGGAGAGAGTTGGGGAGGCAGGATACGCTTGCGAGCTTTTTTGGAGAGGCGTTTGGCCTGAGCACCACGGAAGGGGCGTTGCCAGGCAAAATAGTGGAGGGTGGCCTGCTGTCGGTCCATCAGGAGTTGGGCGCTGTGACGGGCTTCGGCTTCGGCCTCCCGCTTAAGCTCCACATGCAACAGCGCCAGCACTACCAGCCAAACCAGAAATACCACCCCGGCCACGAAGAGGGAAACCCGCGTCGATATCCGGGAAAACACCCCTCCCCTACCTACTCCCGATTTAGCCAACAGGCTCAATGGTCATCCTTTCTCTGCCTTTGGGTTGCCCAGACCCCACTGGCTGATTGGCACCAGGCATGGGGGCAGATCCAAGCCCCCCGCAAAATAGACTACCTTTCGATCTCCATGATCACTTCCAGATCATTTTCCCGCGCTTCCATGTTGGTAAGCCCGGGTGCCGCGACGTGATCGATGGTCCAGTCACCCAACGCTTCCAAAACAGCCAGACCCAGGAAGGGGGGGGCCTCGCCGTCAGGGCTGATGAATACCGTCAAATCGTGGAGGGAGTTACCTCCCACCCGCATGGACCGCAGGCGAAAACGTTCACGAATTTCCCGATGGATATTGTCCGTTTTCTTCTTGTCACGATTCCCCGCACGCTCCCGGTTTTCCTTCAACGCCTCGGCATCCAAACCCGCCAGAGCTTCCCCAAAGCCATCCTCATCCTCCAAGAGGGTGGATTCCTCCGGCAGGGTGGAGGCCAGGTCCGGAAGCAGGGGTTTTTCATCGAACACCACCGGTGAAAGCATATCCTGCTCCCCAGCGGTGCCGGTAGCGACCAGGCTTTGGAAAAAGGAGCGGGGAATAGAGACAAAATTGACATGGGGATTGATGAGAAACCGCTCCATCAAAGCCTCGTTGATCTTCACATCCACCCAGAGGGTATCCCCCCAGGCGATGAGGGG
Organism: Magnetococcales bacterium; assembly: GCA_015232395.1. Classification (NCBI taxonomy): domain Bacteria; kingdom Pseudomonadati; phylum Pseudomonadota; class Magnetococcia; order Magnetococcales; species Magnetococcales bacterium. The sequence continues at coordinate 5,037 of JADFZT010000090.1, forward strand.
GGATGGGGCCTGGCCGGAGTGGCTGTAGATTCCTTGACGCCGCCCACCATCCACCCGAATCTTGCGGTTTTTCTTTATCTTGGGACGAGAGGCGACCTGGTTTTGCAACGCGACCTCCTTGCCCTTGTAGTCCAGAATGATCGCTTTATTGGTGATATTTTTTACCACCGCATCATCCACATGATCCCCTGCCCGCACCAACTGATTGTTGATCCGCGCCCAGCTGCGCTTGGGATCCGAGGAGATCCGTACCAGATCCACATCCCAGTTGCCGTCGTGGGGGCTGAAGGTGGGGGCGGATTTGGCTTCCCGAATACTCTTCTTGGGCTTGAAACCATCGGGTCGGGTGGGATCAACCAAATCCGCAGGGATCATTTTAGCCAGAGTCTCGCCCTTGGCTTTCTCGCCACTCTCCCCTTCCGCCCCATCCGTCTCTTTCGCCAAACCTGCCAAAAAGGCCTTGGATTCCTGCTGTTTTTTAACGCACAGGGCCTGTTTTTCGTAATCCTTGGGCCACTTGGATTGGCAGAGAGAAAGGATGGAATCGTTATCCGCCCCATGGGCTGCGGGGGAGATCAGGAAGAAAAATATCGGCAAAAAGCGCAGAAGAATCATCGATTCCACCATCCACTCAACAGCTCGCCCCCAACCGAACACCGATTGGAGATAAATACCACACCCTCTCTTCGGGTGGTTGGGGGGATCTCTTGAGGAATCAATGGGAGAGAAGCACAATCACAAAGTGGTCAGCGACTTTGCAGCAGGAGTGAAACGGCAGAAGCGGCTAAAAACCCCTTTTCCCCGGTCAAGCCAAAAAGCTCGCCCATGAGATCCACCAGCGCCACGGTGTCGGCATGGTAGGAGTCTGGAATGTCACCGAGCCAGTTGTCGATCTTTTCCTGGCCATACTCCTGGTGGAGATAGTCGATCCAATTGCCGGGAAAGTGATCCCGGTCGGTGGCGTGAAAACGGCCTCCCTTGCGGGCGACATCGAGAATTTCGGTCCGGGAAAAACGATAGAGCCCGGAGCCATCCCCCAAAATCGCCACAATATTGTCGATATACCCCTCTACGGATGCGCCACAGATGGGAGAGGCGATTTCAAAAGAGAGTTCGGTGCGCACCACCCGCTCGGCAGGAACCCCCGGCAAGTGATCCCGAAGAATGGCGTCGGTCTCCACCAGGGCGTGGCGATTGCCGCCATCAAATGGCCCCTTGCTGATGGTGGAAAAAACCGTATTGGAGAGCTGATACTCTTCATAAACAACGTTGTAATAAAAATTGCGGATCTCTCCCAGGGGACGGTTGGCGCCATCCAGGAAGCGAATCCGAACGCCGATCCAGGCGCGATCATCCAGCCCTCCCATGGCGTAGAGGGGGGTAAAGTCATAGACCAGCCGGGAGACCCGTTTATCGATGGTTCGCCGCACCACCTGGACGTTGTGGCTATCCTCATAGTGGAGAAAAAGCCGCTCATCCTGAATTTCAGCCCTCATTTGGGGTAGGGGTTCTTCTTCCTCACCAGCTACCTCTTCGATGTCCAGGGGCTCATCAGGGGTATCGATTTCCAGGGGGGGGTCCACATGGGAAACATGACCCGTACCGGGCGCGTGGTCCATGTCGGGGCTGGCCCCCTCTTCTTCGGCCACACCGAGATTTTCCCCAGCCATGGGATCCTGTTCCGCCTCTGCCCGGGTGCAAGCTGGAACATTAGGCTCTGAGATCCAGCCGTTACCGATGGTCTGGGCATCCTCTCGGGTAAACTCCTCCTTGAAAACCCCCTGACTCCATCCCGTGGCTGGCACGCCCCACCCGGCGACCATCAGGGTGAAGGTCACAGCGGTCACGATCGGTCTCGCGCACCAAGGGACAACCCTCGGCAAAGAGATGGTCAGCGTGGTGTTCAAGGAAGGCCTGGATGGTTTGGGCATGGCCGGTTTCCCTCTTTTGCTCTTAGGCGACCCCTCCGGTGAAACGGCTCTCAGCTCACATGGATTGGTCATATTTCCGATAAAACTCAAGCACCTTGGCGACATATTTTTGAGTCTCGGGATAGGGAGGCACTTGGTTGCCATATTTTTTGACTGCCCCCTCCCCGGCATTGTAGGCGGCCAGGGAAAGCAGGAGATCGTTGTCAAATTTGATCAGCAACCCCTTGAGGTGCCGGGTGCCTGCCTGAATATTGGCCACCGGATCCCAACGGTTGATGACACCATATTGGCGTGCGGTGGCAGGCATCAGCTGCATCAGGCCCACCGCTCCCTTGTTGGAAACCGCGTTGGGGTCAAAATTGGATTCCACCCGGATGATCGCCCGAATCAGCGCAGGCCTCAGTCGATATTTCAGAGCCACTTCACGGATGGTGCCATCAAACTTGATCGATCCCCCTCGGGATTTCCCCCAGGCCCGGGAGAGCCCCCGCTCCTTATGGGTACGCATCATCAGCCGATAGCGGGAGTCCGGGGGCCGGTCGGTCAGATGCACCACCCCCTTGGAGTCGGTATAGGTGTAGATATCCCCCCAGCCAATCACCGGAAAGAGAGAGAGGAGCGAACAGACCGCCAACGCCAGGAAAATGACCCTATTGCGCAACATGTTCCCCTCGGACCATCCTGTTTTTTGGACACACTTCGTTTTGTGGAAACGCCCTACCCCAAGCCGGATTCACAGGACGCAACCCACCCAGGCGCCAAATTGGAACCGCAACACCTGAGAAAATCCAAAGGGAGATTTTTAGGAAGGATTAAGCAAGCAAAAAACAGACCAGAAAAACGGCTGATCCGTTTATTCAGAGGGGATCGCTATCGAAGTTGGCTTCAGGCACTTTGAGGAAGCGCACCGCCAACCCCCCTTTTTCCACTCGAACCACCTGGCAAGGAAAGCGGCGACCTTGATCGGGGTGGTCCAGCTCCTCCCCCGGGGTAATGCCAAACTCCCCCTCCTCCCCCTGCATCACCCCCAGCAGCCGGTCCCGGGTGACCAGAAAGGCCCCTTCAGTCCCTACATCCCTGAAGTGGCCGTGAAGAGTGAGGCCGTTATCCAGATGAAGACGGATGGGCACCCGAGCGGGATAGCGGTTGGCAAAGCGCCGATCCCCTTCCCCGTCGCCTTCGTGGGTGTCGGCCCCCCCCGGGAAGAGGCGAATAATGCTCACCCCAGCACCTTTTCCATGAATCCACGTACGGCTTCGGTGGTGGCGGGCAAAATTTCACAACGCCGCTCCTTCTCCATCAATCCCACAAAAGAAGCTGGCAGCGGTGGCGGCTGACCAATCGCTTTTTCCACCGCCTCGCCAAATTTGGCCGGATGAGCAGTCGCCAGGCAAACGGTATCGGCCATCCCCCGAGCCGCCTCCACGCCGACCGCCGTGTGGGGATCGATGATGTAGCCGCCGGTTTCGTGATAGAGATCCCGAATGCGGGCCACTGTTTCATTTTCCCCCACGGCCAGGGCCAAAAATTCCTGTTTCACCTGGGCCTGTTTGGCAGCTGGCACGGTCAGCTCTCCGCTCTCGCTCAACCCCGTCATCAAACGCTTCACCTCCCGGGAATCCTCGTCCAAAAGATAATAGAGATAGCGCTCAAAGTTGGAGGAGAGCTGAATATCCATGGAGGGGCTCATGGTGGGGCGCACGGTGTCGGTGCGGTAGACCCCGGTATTGACAAAACGGGAGAGAATGTCGTTGCGATTGGTGGCGAGAATCAGACGGGTAATCGGCAGCCCCATGCGCTTGGCCACATACCCTGCGAAGATATCCCCAAAATTGCCGGTAGGCACCGAAAAGGTGAGGGGTTTTGACACATCCCCCCCGCTCACCCGGCCCCAGGCATAAAAATAGTAGACCACTTGGGCCAAAATCCGGGCCCAGTTGATAGAGTTGACCGCCCCCAGGCTATAGCGCTCCTTGAAGGGCAGGTCGTTGAACAGCTCCTTGACGATACGTTGACCGTCGTCAAAAGTGCCGGTGAGGGCGATGTTGTGGACGTTTTCATCCAGGACGGTGGTCATCTGCCGCTCCTGAACCGGGGAGACCCGCTCGTGGGGGTGGAGGATAAATATCCGAATCCGCTCCTTGCCCCGCACCCCATGGATGGCCGCTGAACCGGTATCCCCGGAGGTGGCGCCAAGAATATTCAGCTCGCCCCCCTGGCGCTTCAGGAAATATTCGAACAAGTTACCCAAAAACTGCAGGGCCACATCTTTAAAAGCCAGAGTGGGGCCGTGAAAAAGCTCCAATATCTGGTAGCTGCCCACCGCCTCCACCGGGGTCACTTCCGGGTGCCCGAATGAGGCAAAGGAGCGCTTGACCAGCTCTTCCAGATCACCCCGGGAGAGATCCTCCCCCACAAAGGGATGCATCACCTCTACGGCCAGCTCCTGGAAAGAAAGCCCCGCCCAACGGCTGAGTTCCCCCTGATCCAGGCTGGGAATCTTTTCCGGGAGAAGCAAGCCACCATCTGTAGCCAGCCCCATCATGACCGCCTGGGAAAAAGTGACGGGGGTGACGCCGCCCCGGGTGCTGATATATCGCACGATGCCTGCTCTCTCTTGATGATGAATGATCATGTCCCCCTTCGAGCCGGTGGCAACTGAATCGTGACCCGTTCAGATGATCCCGACACCCACCCGATCCAAAAGGAACCCAACCCCAAATTTTTACCACAAAGCCCGCAGCCTGGCCATCACCTGCTACACCCCTGGGCAAACCAGCCCAGACCCCTTCGCAAAACAGCCCAGGCCCGAATTCAACGATACCACCCGGACCCCGGCTCCCCCCAGCCTGGCCATTGCCCCCCAGAGATGGATCCCGGGACAAGGCGGCTTCAGAGGAGACCCAACAACTCAAGCCCCAGGGAATATTTTGAAAAAGAGGCGGCTTCAAGCCTATAGCGCTCAGCCAATGCTTCGGCAAACTGCTGAACCGGAACAAACGAACCAGAGACCCCCTCCACTTCCACTTCACACAGGGGCACACCCTTGTCACCCGCCACCACCTCCCCCAGATCCACAGCCAACTCTCCCCGCACCCCCTCTTCCAGCTGCAACACCACCACCCGCCGATCCACCGAGACGGTAAAGAGCGCCTCCAGCGGCGTTGCGGCATCCACCCGCAGTGTGACCATCTCCCGAAGAGCGCCCATGGGCAGGTCGGTCAAGGAGCCAAGATCTCCCGCCAACGGACTCTCCCACTCCTGCCGCCGGGAGACCCCATCCTCCACCCCACCGAACCCTTTCAGACCCACCACCCGGCCCTTTTGGCTACGACGCACACGAAGAGCCAAAGCGTGACGCAACAGGGCTCGCTCCGGTGTGTCGTAATAGATATCCTGGTAGGGAATATGGCGAACAGCTCCAACCGCCTTGGCCCGCACCCGGGGATCCTCCAACACCTGATCCAACACCCCGCGATCCGGGGCTGTGAGCTTGATTTCCTCTTCCAGGCGGGCAGAATCAGCTGAAAGGGCGGATGGGGAAGCAGGCTTGGGAGTGGGAAGTGAGTGGGGTGGCCAGGTTGACTCCCCTGACACACACCCTCTCTTTGAGATCACAACCAGCCTAAGGAGCGGTTGATCCAGTTGCGCAACTGACCCACAGGCATGGCCCCCATCCGCTTGTTCTGGATATCTCCCTCGCTAAACAGCATCAGGGTGGGGATGGAGTGGATCTGGTAGGATTTGGCCAGACCGGGATTTTCGTCGGTGTTCACCTTGACCACCTTGAGCCGCCCGGCCAACTCCTCAGCCAGCAGCACAAGACCCGGGGAGAGCGTTCGGCACGGGGCGCACCAGGGGGCCCAAAAATCCACCAGTACCGGCAGGTGGGAATCCAGCACCTCATCCTGAAAGCTGACATCGTCAGCCACCACCGGCTCCTGCCACCACACCCGGGGCAGCTTTTCATGGCACTTGCCACACTTGGCAGCACGCCCGGTCTTGGCGGTTGGAATACGATTGCCAACCCCACAAGCGGGGCAGCTGATTTGAATCATGTCAGACACGTTGGGCCTCTTTTATTTTTCAACTGTTGGGCCGTGACGGATCGATCCGATACAGGCCTCCCCGTTTATTTCCAAGGATTTCGGGCAGACTTATTTTATGACCTGATAACCCTGCCCCTCCCAGTGTATCAAACCTCCCACCACGTTGTGGACCACTTCGAAACCGGCCCGCTTAAAGCTGACGGCACCGTTGATGGAACGGTTGCCGGTGCGGCAGATGACAGCAATTTCCCGATCACCGTGATGCTTGCGCAAATCCGCCAACCGGCTACCCACCTCTCCCAGGGGCACCAGCAGGGAGCCTTTGATATGGACCTGATTGTATTCCGGCGGGGTGCGCACATCGACCAATAGCGGCGGGCTCTTGGTGGCCAGCTTTTTGGAAAGATCGTGAACGGTGATTTGGCCCACTCCGAAAATGCGCGCCATGATCTGGCCACGAAAAACGAAAAGGACAAAAAGCAGCATAAAAAACATGGATGCGCCATTTTCCTGCAACCAACTCATCAATCAATCCCCAATTCTATGGCCTCACCCCGGTAAAACCCGCAAGCGACGCATCGTTAAAACGCTTTGTTTTAAGAATGATCCAACCCATTTTTCAAGCCATCCGGCCAGCTTTTCAAACGATCCCGTGACCACTCATGATCCGGCTCGACGCCAACGAAGACCCTTCTAGCCCGGATAGGCCAGAACAAAAAGGCCCTCCCGTTAACCCGTCAAAAAAATCACATCTGCTCAAAAGTCCCAACCAAACAGCCTTTCACCCACCTTCACGCCCCAATATCCAACCACCAAGCACAGACGCGCACCTGCCAAGACCTCACACGGCAGCCAAATCCGCACCAGCCGGTCCAGCCCATGCCGGTGGTTCCATCCCCACCCACCCCGAGCAGCTTCGTTCAGGATGGCGGGTTATGGCTGACCTTCGGAGGCGTTACAGAAAATGGTTTTGGTCAAAGCCACCAGATCGAGCACCTTGCAATCGCCAACCCGGTAAAAAACCTGGTTGGCCACCCGCCGGGAAGAGAGAATATTTTTATCCCGCATGATGGTCAGATGCTGGGAAACGTTGGATTGGGTGGTTCCTACCGACTCCACCAACTCCTGAACGCTCAGTTCCTTGTCGTTCAATGCCACGATTACTTTGAGGCGTAACGGGTGGGCCAATGCCTTCATACACCGGGAAACCTTCTCGATACTCACCTCGTCAAATTCACAACCCACAATTCACCTCGATTCCAACCCAGGCCAACCTGAATGGGGCACCAAACAGAGTGCTGAATCTTGTCCCAGGGGCCGGTTCGCCGTTTATTAGCCTTGACTAATAATAAATCCGCCCCAGAATAACGTCAACGCATTCAAGTGCCATTCTGGCTGATTTTCCGAGTGATCACTCATATCATGGACAATAAATCCGATCTCACCGAGGAACAGATCCGCAACTGGCTGCAAGAGCACCCCGATTTTTTCAGCCACAACCCGGAAATCCTCCCCGCTGCCATTTCCGCCTCCGGCAAAGTGTTAAGCCTGGAAGCGGGCCAGTTGAACCAACTGCGCAAAAAAAATGAACAGCTCCAGGAGCGAATCGACGGCATGCTGGAACGCATCCGTCGCAACGAAGAAATTTATCAATCTTTCCACACCATCTCGGTGCGACTGATCACGGCTCCCGATCCACTGGCCCTGATGAACGCCGCTGTGGCCAACCTGGAGGAGATGTTCCACATCCACCGGGTGAGCGTCACCTTGAGTGACCGCAGCGACGGCTTCGCCAACCTCTTTGGCAACCCCCGGGAACAAGCCGACCTGAAAGAGCGTCTGTTCATTCGCAAACATGCGGACCTGGCTCGGGTATTCGGCAACTCCAGCAAAGCCTCCATCCGCATCGGCATGGAAGTGGGAGACCGGGATCTGTTTTTCGGCCCCACCCAGGAAGGGATCCGCTCCGAGGCGTTGGTACCCCTGCTGGCAGACTCTCCCGAGGAGAACATTCCCGAAGGATGTACCAACGAGCCCAAACTGATGGGCAGCCTCAACCTGGGAGGCACCACCCCGACCCGCTTTTTGCCCAGCGACTCCACCGACCTGCTTTCCGATCTGGCCACGGTGTTCAGCCACTGCTTGAAGAAAGAACGCTCCCTACGCTAATGGACGGGGCCGCCCCCTTTGCCGAACGTTTTCGTCACAACCTGGAGGTGGAACGCAGGCTCTCTCCCCACACGGTAGCCAGCTATATGCGGGATTTGGCTGAATTTGCCGGATTCTGGAGCCAACGCCACGGCGCTCCCCTCACCGAAGCCGATTTAACCTCCATTCTACCCGAAGATCTTCGGGCCTTTCTCGGCAAAGGTCATCGCCAGAGGCTCGCCAAGACCACCCTGGGTCGCCGCATCGCCTCCATCCGTGCCTGGTTCCGCTTTTTGGAAAAAGAAGGGATCGTCACCGACAATCCCGCACGTCTGGTCGCCACCCCCAAAGCGGGTACCCGCCTCCCCATCGCCCCGGGTGAAGAAGAGACCATCCGCCTGGTGGAAGCCCCCTTGCCAGTCAAATCCCGCTCCCAACCCGAATGGGTGATGGCTCGGGATATGGCCATCCTGGAGCTGCTTTATAGCGCTGGATTGCGTATTTCGGAACTGTGTGGCATGAACCGCTTCGATCTGGACCTCGGCAACCGGGAAGCTCGGGTGATGGGTAAGGGCGGCAAGGAGCGTGTCGTCCATTTTGGTGAGCCTGCCACCCAGGCACTGGCACTTTATCTCAAGGCACGAGATCTGGAAGTGCCCATTCTTGAGGCCAATGGCCCGCTCTTTATCGGTGTCTACGAAACCCCCGGTGACCGACGCCTCAACCCCCGGATGATCCAACGCCTGGTTCAGGCCCTCCGCCGTCGCCTGGGATTGCCGGAAAAGGTCACCCCCCACGCCCTGCGCCACGCCTTTGCCACCCACATGCTCCAGGCCGGAGCCGATCTGCGGGGCATCCAGGAAATGTTGGGCCACGCCTCCCTCTCCACCACCCAACGCTATACCCACCTGGATGTGGCCCGCCTGGCCCGGGTCTACGATGCCGCCCACCCCCGGGCGAAAAAAAAAGAGCCCCCCTCATGAATCCACCAGCCCACCCCACCCAGGAGCCATCCCCATGACCCCTCTGATCACCCGCATGGTGGAAAGCCTGATCATGCCCCCGGGCAACGTGCTGCTGCTCATGGGATTGGCGCTCTATTTTTTTCTTCGGGAAAAGCCCCAACCCACTTCATCCAGACGCTACGGCCTCTGGTTTTTGGTGGCTGCGATGGGGGTGCTCTACATCACCTCCATTCAGGCTTCCGCCACTTTTTTGGTGCGCAATCTCGAACAGGCCGAGGTGCTCCCCCCCCTGGGGGATGCCGATCTGGCCCGCACCGAGGCCCAGGCCATCGTCATTCTCGGCTATGGCCGCTATGTGGATGCCCCCGACTATGGCGGGGATACGGTCTCTACCGGAGGATTGGCCCGTCTGCGTTATGGCGCCCGGCTCCACCGCAAAACCGGACTGCCGATCCTGGTCTCCGGAGGACGCCCCTACGAAGAAGCCCGCTCCGAGGCGGCGTTGATGAAAGATGTCCTGGAAAATGAGTTCCAGGTGCCGGTGCGTTGGCTGGAGGAAAAAAGCCGCAACACCCTGGAAAACGCCCTCTTCACCCAAAAAATATTGGTCCAGGATGGGATAAATCACGTTCTTCTGGTTACCCATGCCCGGGATATTTCCCGTGCCATGTGGTCCATAGAGCAGGCCGGACTCACCGCCACCCCCGCACCCACCCTTTTCAAAACCAAATCCTTTACCATCGGTCCCATGGACTGGATGCCCGGCCCAGCCGCCAGCGCCGCCATCGGCCCCGCTCTCCACGAATATGTCGGCAAAGTCTACTATTGGCTGAAAAACCTGCTTCCCTGACAAACCCATCCCTCCCAACCGCCCCCCCTGCCTACCGCAAAGATCAACACGCTCTTTTCAAACGTTGTTCACCGTCAAATCCACTTCCTGTCAGCTGACATAATCCCGGAAAAATTTATTTCACAAAACAAGATTTTGTCATCATCTGTTTTTCTTGAATGAAAACTATTTCGACATAAAGACCACTTCGTTACAAATATTTTCCTCGAAAAAAGACCTTGTAAACGTCTCTTCACCCAAATGCTTTTCAATTCATTATTTTGACATTTATCACCCTCAGAAGAGGATCATTTCGCATTTATCGTCAACCTCTACCGGACAAACAGGTTGTTTTTTCCATCCAACAAGTAACAAATCCACTGTTTTGTTACAAATACA
>JADFZT010000091.1 GCA_015232395.1 Magnetococcales bacterium
GCCCCNCCATCGAATCCATCTGCCCCGGGAATGCCAGCAGCTCCTCCCATCCCTTGGGGAGCAGCCCCGCCATCGAATCCTTCAGCGCCGGGAATGCCAGCAGCTCCTCCCATCCCTTGGGGAGCAGCCCCGCCATCGAAGCCTTCAGCGCCGGGAATGCCAGCAGCTCCTCCCATCCCTTGGGGATCTGCGCCGCCATCGAATCCTTCCGCACCGGGAATGCCAGCCGCCCCGTCCATGCCAGCTGCTCCAGGTGCTCCACCAGTAGTGCCATCTGCCCCGGCTCCTTTGGCTTCACCAGCACCATCTCCACTGGCTTGGCCGTCTTTGGTTTTGCCTTTGGCAGCAGCTTTATCGGTTTTCCCCCCCTTACCCTTCTTCTTGCCTCCGCCCTTTCCGGCTTTGGCGGCTTCCTGAGCATCCAGTTCTTCCTGGGTGACCGGGATTTCCACACTGAAGAGCTGATCGGCCAAGCTGCGGGAAACCAGATAATATCCGTTTTGAGCGGGAAACGAGCTGACCTGGATTTCCAAACCCACCGCCAGATAGGTGGTGTAATCCTGCATCGTTTTGGGGATTTCCCCATAGTCGGTATAAAAAGTCGATTCCAGAAAAGCGTGTCCCCCGGGGAGCTTTTTTTCCACCAGATCGTTCAGCGCTCCGACAACCTGGTTGGAGACCTCCTGGAATCCTTCCTGGATCTCTTCGTTATATTCCCGATCTTTGACCTGGGTTTTGATGACCCCTTCGGGCACCATCATCATCAAACCCGCCAGAGCCACCGAGGTGGCAACGTCAAAAACCAGATGCACATCCCCCGTATGGGCGCCATCCTCCAGGGCGAAGGCCACGGTACGGTCCGCCTCGAAAAATGGCATGAGTTCATCCTCACCTCGCACCAGGGCGATATCCCCGAGAGTACAGACAACCGGGGAGCCGGTCAGGGTGTTAAGGTCCGTGGCCAACTTCCTGAAATAATTCAGAAAAAATGGCCTGGCCTTGGTGACGATGATATCTGGCGTTTCCATACCGTTAAGTCCCGCTGGAGAGTAGACCCCGTTTTGCCGGGGTGTTGGTCAAGGAGCCAAATCGAGGTGATTTTATTGACAGTGAAACCGGTTTTATAGAAAATTCCTGCAAGAGCTTTATGCAATAAACAGGCCAGACCAAGAGGATGTCGAAGGGCAGGTAAAACAGAGTCGCTGTTTTTTGCAGATGGTTGGTTTGTTGGGGGGCGGTAAAAATGGCGGCGTTACGGTATGGCAGGGTGAAGGTGTGACAGATGTAAAGGAGGGTGAAAAGGGTAGGAGGGGAGGGGGCAGGAATATCCCCGACAGGTTTGGCTTCAGGAGCAGAGTTGGAGAATTCTCGGGCCGATCTGTTCCAGGGGCAGGGATTCATCGGAAAGCCCCATCTCTTCAACGGTGCGGGGCATGCCATAGACCACACAGGTGGCTTTGTTTTGGGTGATGCACCAGGTTTTGCCACCCCGTTTCAACGCCTCAACCCCATTGCCGCCATCACGCCCCATACCCGTCAGAATAACCGAGAGAATGTTTTTCTGAAAGCTGGCTATCACCGACATGAAGAGGACATCCACCGCCGGTCGGCACTCGTTGACCTTGGCGCCGTCATGGAGTGCAGCCACCAGGGATTGATCCAGTTTTTTGACCGTCATGTGGCGGCCACCCATGGCAATGTAGATCCGGCCCGGCAGTAAGGGTTGGCCATCCTGCACCTCTGAGACCGCAAGCCCGGAGGAGCGGGCCAGCTGGGTTGCCAGGGAAGCGGTAAAAACCGGTGGCATGTGCTGGACGATCAGGGTGGGAATGGGCAGCTCCTTTTTCATCAAGCCACCCAAAACCTGGGTCAATGCGGCCGGACCACCGGTGGAGGAACCGATGAGCAACAGCTCCGGTTTTGGTGGGCTGGCCAGATTTTTCGGTGGGGTGGATTTGGCAGCAGTCGGAGGGGCTTTGGCCGTCGCCTGAGGGACAGTGGTTCTCCCTGGGGTGGGGGTGCTCCGGGGGGTAGCCGGGGGGGGAGGTCTGGCTCCAGTGGTCCCAGTGGTTGTTCCCCTGGTTCTCGTGGTGGCCGCTGTTGGTTGCCGGGCTCCTGCTGTCGGGGCAGGGGAGGTTCCCCGGAGCGGTCGAGGACGTGCCGTAGGGGAAGGTCGATTGGGGCGGGTGGCCAGGTGGCCCAAAATGGGGGCCAGCTCCCGGCGCAGGGCATTCATGGCCCGCTCCATGTTGGACTCCAAAGGCTTGGTGACAAAGTCCATGGCACCAGCTGTGAGACATTTCATGATGATGCCAGCGTTGGTCCGGGAGGCAGCACTCACCATCACCACCGTCACGTCAGGATAAAACCGGGAAATCTGCTTCAGGGTGGAAAGACCGTCCAGGACCGGCATCTCCACATCCAACAACACCAGTTCCACCATGTGTGGGCTGCCGGGTTTGTTTTGCTCCTTGAGCTTATCCAGGGCCTCCTGACCGTTGACGGCCGTATTGAGCACCTGGACCGAAACTCCGGGGATCGATTCCGCAACCTTCTTGACGATGGTCCGGTAGGTGATGGTGTCATCCACCACCATGACATGAAGGGGAGCCGTCATCTGACAGGGGCCTTCACTGACAGGTCCACTGGTAGACCGCTTCGGCGACGTTGCCGTTGCCGCGATAGTCGAGGCGGACGCACAGAGAACGCACCAGGGCGATCCCCCGGCCCCCGTGTCCCAGGTTACCCTCCAGTTGGGACTGGACCTGGGTGTGATCAAAACCCGGCCCGCTATCCTCCAGGTGAATACGGATCTCTCCACCCAGTGTGCCATTGCCATTCTTTAAGGGGGTGTGATGCAGGCTTAAACGAATAAACCCCTCCTCAAGATTGGCCAGGCGTTCTTCTCTTTGGGAATAGTATTGAATGAATCCTTCCGGGGTCTGCTTGGTGCGGGTATCCAGATTGAGCAGGCCGTGATCCAGGGCGTTGGAAAAGAGTTCGGCGAGAATCGTATAAATGCGCTCCCTGTGGCCTGCCGGGGCCTGGATGTTCATGACCATGTTGGTGACCGGTGGCAGGGGATCGACCGATTTGAGGGTGTCGGCGCTAAAGGAGAAGGAGGCTTCCCAGTCAGAGGGTTGGATGGGGCTCAGGGTGTGGGGCATGCTGCCGCTGGGGGGCTCATCACCCGCCTTGGCACAGTCAATTTCCAGCAGGCTGATATCGTCGGTCTGTTCCGCCCCATCCCGAAAAATTTCGACATCTTCCAAAATCAGATCGAAGAGCCGGTCGGGGCTGTGTTGACCGTTGAAATGCGCATCCAGCCGTTCGGTGCCGTACATCTCTCCGCTGGGCTCAGTGGCCTCAGTCAGGCCATCGGAGTAGAGCAGCACCCGATAGTCGGAACGCATCTCCAAAATTTCTATTTTGCGGTCACCAGGCGTCAGAGAGGCCACGCCCAGTGGCAGGTGGGAGGAGGGAACCCGTTGGACCAGCTGACCGTCGCCATCAATGATGAGAATGTCCGGCAGCCCACCGTTCCAGATCATCAGGCTGTTTTGTCGGGGATCCACCTCGATCAGGCAGGCCGCACAAAACATGCGGGTAGGCATCACCGTCAGGAGCTTTGAATTCATCTCCGTTACCAGGTCGCCGATGGAAAAGCCCTGGGCCGTCATGCCGTAGAAAAGTTCCGACAGAGGCAGAGCCCCTACCGCCGCTGACAAACCGTGGCCGGTAAAATCTCCCAACATGATGTGCAGACCACCCGCCGGATTGTAACTGGCGACCAGCAGGTCACCGTTGAAAAGCGACATGGGGTGGGTGGAGTGGTTCAGGCAGGGGGCATCCAGCAGGCTGCCAGCCCGGACAATGTTGGAGAAGATATGCTTGCCAACCTCCAGCTCCTGCCGGACACTGTCCTGGTGGCGTTCCAGCTGTTCTTTTTGTAGACGCAGGACCGAATGGAGCTGTTGGATCCGCTCCAGGGCATTTATTTTGGCTTGGAGAATAATGCGGTTGAAGGGTTTGGTGAGAAAATCGTCCCCCCCCGCTTCGATGCATTTGGCCAAACCTTCGTCATCGGTCACCGCCGTTAAAAAGATGATGGGGACAAAATGGTCGGGGCTCAGGCGCTTGATCCGGCGGGCCGCCTCATAGCCATCCATGAGAGGCATGCGGATATCCATCAGCACCAGATCCGGCTTTTCTGCTTCGAACAGCCGGACACCATCCTGGCCGTTGGAGGCGGTAATGACCGGATGGCCCTCCCGTCCCAGCAGTCGGCTTAGGATTGTGCTGTTAATGCGGTCATCGTCGACAATGAGAATTTTCATGCCGGATGGCCCACTGCCCCCTTTCCCTGGAGGAAATTATCAACACACTGCAAACGGGATGGTTATCCCGTTCCAGTCAACGACCGGATGAAGTGGGCTGGCAGGAGTGTTGTCAGCCACGGCAAGGTGCCGGGCCGAATATTCCCCAGAGGGCTTTTTCCCAAGGTACACTGCGGGAGCCCCTATCCCAAAAACCCGAAAGTCTGTTTTTCCCTAGAGAATCTTGAAGAGGCGCTGGAAATTGGCCGTTTCCAAAATTTTTCTGATTTCGGGCCGGGCGTTGGTGATTTCGATGTTGGCTTCGTTGGTGCCGGCTTCTTCCCGCAGCAGGAGCAGCATGCCCAGTGCCGAGGAGTCGATATATTCGGTCCCTGTCAGGTCAATGACAAATTTGCGCCCCTTGGCTCCCCCTTCGGTCTCTTCCTGGTAGGCGGAGCGAAATTGGGAATGCATCTCGAAATTGAACCGGCCTTTGATGGAGATGACGGTTTCCGAGTCGCCACGATTGACGCTGATTGTTCCAGACATGTTTGGCTCCTAAGTTGTTACACTTCCGGTTGTGGGCGTTGTCGGTTGAACGGTTGCCTGGCCATGCAAATACCAACCGGCCCCAGCTCCCCCATCATGGCTTTTTTCCACGCAGAGGAAAAGGCTTCTACTTGCGTTTTGATGGGGGGAAGGCGTTTTGGCCGGTTTTTCCCCCTGGTCTGACAGCCGAACATGTTTCAATAGTTTTTCGGCCTTTTCAAGGCATTCTTTTGTTAACCACTTCACAGGTTTCAGGCTGGCCTGGCTGAGGTGTCTTTGCCGATCCCTCTAAAGCACTTCTTCAAGGGGGGCCGCATTGAGATAGAGCTGATCGAGTTCTTTGAACATGTCAGCTCTGAACTCATTGAACAGTTTCGATTTTTCTTCGGCTTGAGCGGTGTCGCCAGCATTGGTGGCCTGAACCACCTCCCGAGCGGTTTCATGAATTCGTTCGTGTATTTCCCCCAGTCTTTGGAAACCGGGCATCTCAGCAAAATGGGCTTGACCCACGGTATCATACCACTGGCCGAAGTGGCATTCATGCACGCTGGTCACCTCCTCTTCAGCCAGTTGCAGGCGACCATGGATCACCTGGGAAAGATTTCCCAGCCATTGGAGGTGGGCCTCTTTGACCTGGCGAATATCGAAGGGGGGCTCCTTGGCCTGGAATTCACCTTGGAGCCGGGTGAGAGATTCAGAGGATTCCTGGACCAGGAGCGTCAGATTGCGGAAATGATCGACGTTGCCCAGCATGTGGCCGGTCAACTCAGCAGAGTGCATCATCTTTTCCTGCACCGCTTGGGAGGCCGATTCAGTGGTTTGAGCGGCATCCAGCATGGTGGCGGTCAGGCTCTGGATCTCGCGACCCTTTTCAGCGGTGGCTGAGGAGGCCTGGGAGGCCCCTGTGGCGAGTTGAGCGATGCTTTGGGTGCCGACGGCGGCATTTGAGGCCGATTGGGAGACCTCCATGGCGGCACTGTCCAGCTCGTTGGCGTTGCGGGTGACTGTGGCCGAGGCGCTGGAAACCTCCCCCATGGCGCGGGCAATTTCGCCAGTCGCCTCGGACTGTTCGTTCACTGCCTGGGTGATCTCTTCGTTGGCGGTGTTGATGCGACCGACGATTTCGCTGATCTCACGGGAGGCGGTGGCAGCCTCTGTGGAGCTTAGCTGGATTCCTTCGATCTTGTCGGAGATGAGCCGGGTGGCGTCCGCAGTCTGGCGAGCCAGCTCCTTCACTTCGTTGGCCACCACCGCAAACCCCTTGCCCGCCTCTCCCGCTCCGGCGGCTTCGATGGAGGCATTCAAGGCCAGCATGTTGGTCTGCTCGGCAATATCGTTGATCATCTCCACCACATTGCCGATCTCCCGGGCCGATTCCGAAAGACGATCCATGACGGTGAAGGTCTCCTGAGCCCGGAGGTTGGCCTGCTGGGACTCCTTGCTGGCCGCCTGGCACCGCTCCCGGGTATCCCCCAGGGTGGCGGTCATCTCCTCAACAGCAACGGCAACCTGGGAAACCGACTGGTTGACCTGCCCCAGACTCATGTTGACTGAGCTGACGTTGCCGGTCATCTCTTCCGCCGCTGAGGCGACAGTGGTGACGTTGATGCTGGTGGTTTCAGCTGACTGGGCCATGCTGGCCAGGGTTTCGTTCAGATCCTGGGCGCCCTGGGTGATGGCAGCGATCCGCTCCACGGATTGATCGATGGCGGCAGTGATGCCGGTGATGGCACCAGCCAGGGTCTGGTTTTCGGTCTGAACCTCCTGGTTGATGGTGCTGGTCCGGGCCGAATCAAGACCCAGATCATTGTGTACCGCCATCAGTCGATCCACATAGGCCGCAAGCGTCTGGGATTGTAGATTCATCCCGTCGATGTTGCCTGCCAGATTGTCTACAGTGTGGTTCAGATTGCCAGCGATTCCATCGATCTCATCCGATGTGCGGCTCAAGGGCAGGCGCTGGCGCAGATTGCCTTTGGATACGCCTTTCAGAAAACCGTCGATGGTTTGCAGCTTGGCGAGGATCGAGCGCCGGGTGGTGAAGCCGATGGCTACCACCAGCAGGGCGCTTAAAAATCCCAGAAACAGAAAGGTTATTCTGGCGTGGGATACGGCGGTTTCAATCCGCTCTATCGCCTCTTGAGATCGATGGGTGAGGGCTTGGCGGAGGGTGGCGAGTCCCGCCTGGGCCGACTGGTCGTCGATCAGGAGCTGCCGGGCCGTCTGGCGGATGGTGTCCCCCCGGGAGAGGAACAGCCGGGCCGATTTTTGCGCTTCCACATAGCGTGCCAGGAGTTGATTGATGTCAGCGAGGGCGGCAAGCTCTTCAGGGGTGACCCCGGGTAGATGGCGATACTGTTCCAGGAGGCTTAAAAGTCGGATAAAGCTTTCCCGAGCCCGGGTCAGATGGTCCGGCTCCGCCAGTAGAATATAATCCTTGAAGGATTGGATGCCGCCACCAAAACCAAGCTCTCGCTGGATACCGATAAAGTAATTTTGGCGGGTCTCAATGGCCGCTTTCCGGCCTTCGATGGCCTGATTGATCTGCCTGCCTTGGATCAGATTGGCCCCCAACAGCAACCCGATGGCGATAGCCGCCGTGACCATGAAGAGCATCAACTGCCGGGAAAGGGTCATGGATTGCATGGCGGCTTTCCTGGAAATGAGTGCCCCTGGGGCGTTGGAATTTGATTGCTGCCAAGAGGTCGGGAGATCATGTCTATATCTCCGGCAGGCGTTGACAGCCAGATCGACTGAAGAGGAGCAGAGAGTCTGCCATCCGGTCTAAAACAGCCGTCAGGAGGATTGTTGATGTTGACTGACGCCCAGCACACTGGCGACATCCAGGATGATCAGCAGGTTGCGTTCGAATTCCACCACCCCCTGGACAAAATCAGCTGAAATCCCCCCCAGATTGGCCGGTGGTGGCAGGATGGTATCGTCCACCACATCCCGAACATCCCCCAGCTGATCCACCACCAGTCCCACCGGATCTTCCCAGGGGCATTTGGTCATGGCCAGATCCCGGTTGATCTTTTCCACTTCGTGGTGGGTTTTCATGATGACATTATACTGTTTGCGACGGCTATTGTTCTTGGTGGCGCGGATCGCTGGCGGCGTGTCGGCTTCCTCACTCCAACTCAGGCGGCTTCTCAAGTCGAAAAGGGTGATCACCCGGCCACGAATATTCAGCATGCCACGAATATATTCATGGGCACCGGGGACAGGGGTATATTCCAGGGAGCGATTGATTTCCCGTACCAGGAGGATGTTGATTCCCAGATAGAGGTCTCCCAAGGTAAAAGTGCTGACTAACATGGCCTGGTTGCTCCGATTAGGCAGGTTGGCTCAGTCCGAAAAAGGGGCATTTGCCCAGAGTGAACAATGGGATCCATGGTTTATGCCGGTTGTAGGCTCGCCACCACCCGTAACAGGCGGTGTTTGTCGATGGTGGGGACACAATCGACAAATCCGGCCCGATAGCAACGATCCTCCAGATGGCCGGAAATGGAGGGAGTCGTTGCGATCATGGGTATTTCCGCATGGCTGGTGCTGTTGATTTCGTTGGCCAGCTCGAATCCATCCATGATGGGCATGTTGATATCGGTGACCAATAGATCGTAAGTCCCACCCTTTAGCTGGGTGAGAGCCGACTGGCCATCTTCGGCCTGATCCACATCAAACCCGACGCCACTCAGATAGCTGGCGGTCAAGGCTCTCAGGAAGGGGGTGTCGTCCACCACCAGGGCGTGGAGGCCGTCCCCATCCACTTGGGGTATCGCCCCGTGGGGAATGCCCGCCAGATCCAGGATGGAGTTGACATCCGGAAAGAGCACCACCCGGTCGTCGATCTGGGCCGAGCCAAAGAGTCCTTCGGCGCGGATGGCCTGGCAATCCAGATCGATGTGGGTCTCCCGGGTATCGAGAATGCGGGAAAAAATGAGGCCCGCCTGAATACCCGGCAGGTTGGGCACCACCATGCAGAGATTTTCCTCCTCGTCTTCGTCTTCTCCCTCGATAACGCTGAGTCCCGTCCCTTCCAGTCCCATCACCTGATCGGGATAGATCGCCCGGAAGGTTTTGCCGTCATAGCGGACATAGGGAATGCCACCGATATTGACCAATAGCTCCGGGGTGATTTTTTCCACCCGTCGTACCATGGAGTGGACGATGCCCATCACCAGGCCGGTGCCGGTCTCCAGCAAAATAATGTTTTGACGCTCCCGCAGGGCGGCTCGGCGTTCGTCGTCCAGGTCGGTGCGGGTGGCCCGCTCCACATTGCTGAAGTTGACCCGGGCTTTTTCCATCAGGCCCGCATAGTCGATAATGAGGGAGACCGAACCATCCCCCAGAATCGTCGTGGCGGAAAAGCAGAGATTATCCTTGAAGAAAGCGGGCAGGGGTTTCACAACGATCTCTTCGCTGTCGAGGACTTCATCCACCACCATGCCGAATTCGTCGCCATTGACGTTGAGCACCATCACATAGGCGACCAGCCCATGGGGACCACGACGGTCGTCGCCCCGTTGGTTGGAGTCATCCTCCTCCTCACTGTGGCCCATGACGCCCGCCTGGGCTTTTTTGCGCACTCCCCGTCGATCGGAAAGACGCTCCCGGCGATCCAATTCACCACTGCCGATGGGCCACTCCCGGGAAATGCCCAATACTTCGGCCAGATCCACCAGGGGCAGGAGCATGTTGCGCAGGCGCAGGACCGGGGCGTTGCCGACAATTTCGATCTGGTTGGAGCGATCCGATTCGGCGATGCGGACAATCTCCACCAACCCCACCTCCGGTACCGCAAAGCGCTGGTTGCCCGAGGAGACGATCATGGCCGGGATGATGGCCAGGGTCAGGGGGAGCTTGAGAATGATTTTGGTGCCCTTGCCCACTTTCGACAGGATCTGAACCGTGCCTCCCAGTTTTTCGATGTTGGTGCGCACCACATCCATGCCCACCCCGCGTCCGGAGACGTCAGAGACCTTTTTGGCCATGGAAAAGCCGGGAGCAAAGATGAGATCCAGGGCATCCTCGGCACTCAGGGTGTCTGCCTGGCGTTCGGTGATGACTCCTTTTTCCAGGGCCTTCATGCGGATGCGTTCGGCGTCGATACCGGCACCGTCATCCGCCAAGGCGATGTTGACCATGCCGTTTTCGTGGTAGGCAGCCAGCTCCACCTGCCCCGCTTCCGGTTTGCCGACTTCGGTCCGTTCCTGGGGCATTTCGATGGCGTGGTCGGCGACGTTGCGGATCATGTGGGTGAGGGGATCGGAGAGATGTTCAATCACCGACTTGTCCAGATCCACATCCCCGCCGCGAAGTTCCAGATCGATCTTTTTGCCCAGCTTGCGGGCCAGATCCCGGACGATGCGGGGAAATTTATTGAAGACCACGCTCACCGGCTGCATCCGCGCCTGCATCACTTTTTCCTGGATGCGGCTGGTGATGGAGTCCAAATTTTGTACCAGGGGTGCGAAGTGGGGAAATTTGGAGACCACTTCAGTAGAGGCCCGGGTGAGCTGATTGCGGGCCAGGACCAACTCTCCGGCATTGTTGATCAATTCGTCCAGCAGGGAGACGTTGACCCGCAGGGTCTCTTCCACCATGGGGCTGGCTTTGGCGCCACCCCCGCTACTGGAGGAAGCCGCCTTTTTGCCGGCGGCGGGGTCTTTCCTCTTGGGTTTGACCAGCTTGGGGCCGTCCGGCGCTGGCTCGGCATCGAAGCCGTCATCCATGGCTGCAGGTGCAGCAGATGCTGCTGGGGCTGCCGCCGGAGCGGGTGCTGCTGCCGGAGCAGGGGTCGGGGTGGGCTCGGGGGGCGGCATGACCGCTTTGGCCAGATCCTTTTCTATTTCAAGGCGCTCGATCTGCTCTGGGGCAATCTTGATGAGGGTCAGCAGGAGATCTTTTTCCAACACCGTGGCAAACAGCGCCTGGGCCGAATCCCGGGAGGAGAGGCTGTCCGCATCAATAGAGGGGGGATCGGTGGCGAGAATTTTGCCGACCGATTCCAAAAGGGCCTTGTTTTGATTGTAGGAGTCCACCCGGCGTACGGGATCGGCATCCAGGGGCAGGGTCACCTTGAAAAAAATTTGCCCGTGCTTGATCGCCTCTTCCACCGCTTTGGGGTGGTCGGCGATATTCATGCTTCCTTCAGACGGAGTGGCTGCTGCTGGTGCAGCGGCTGGGGCTGTCGGGGCTTCCGGGGCTGCTTCCGGGGCGGGAGCGGCATCGCCACCACCAAAATCTCCCCAGGGGTCTGCCGGGGCTGCGGACTGTTCCGGCAGTTGTTCCTCTTCGGCAGCCGGGGCTGGTTCAGGCTCGGGAGGTGGGGGTTCCTCGGCTGGGGGAGGGGCTTCGGCTGCCGGTTTGGCCGCCTCTGCACCAGGGGTTTCCCCGAGTAGCCCCTGAATCGTAGTAATTTGCTCCTGGGCATCCACCGATTCGCTGTCGGAGACGTTGTCAATCATGGTCTGGAGTTTATCCAGACCCGAGAGCAGGGCATCCGTCACTGCCGGGTCGGGCTCCATGACCCGATCCCGCACTTTCCCCAGGAGATTTTCCATGGAGTGGCTGAGCTTGGTGATGTTGTTCAGGCCGAAAAAACCGGCAGAGCCCTTGATGGAGTGGACGCCCCGGAACAGGCGGTTGATGATCTCCTGCTCCGTCTCTTTGCCTTTTTCTTCCAGGGTCAGGAGATCCGGTTCGATGGTCTCCATGTGTTCGACCGCTTCCTGGACAAACATGCCAAGTAGTTCATCATCTTCCTCAGACATGACCGGGTGATCCCATGCAATCGTGGTGGCGCGCAACGTCGAGCGCGGTAAATCGGTTATTCTCCCCATGACACCAAGGCGCAACAGGGAGAATTTTTCTATATCATTTCTCGTGGAATTCCGCTACGATTATTCAGTTTTTTTATCTAACGAAGTCTTTCGGGCAATGCAAGTCCGAGGCGTGTCTGAACGGGGGGAAACGGAAGTTTCGTTTTGGGAGGGAGGACCATATTTCTGGTTTTTGCAAGACCATAGGGGAAGGGAGATCTCAATGAGAAAAACAGTTGTTTCTGAGTTAATCAACCAACCGGTATTCGATAACAATGACACCCATCTATGGATGGCCGTCATGGACCGGGCGGTCAGGGATTTGGTGGCGCTGGAAAGATACCGCCAGGATCCTTCAGTAATGGAAGACCCCGTATTTCGCTATGACTACCGCACCTTGAAAAAATGGTTTCACTCCTCCTCCATGGAGCCCGGTTCCTTCAGCTGGATCTGCTCTCTGGTGAATATCGACCCCAAATGGGCTCTGAATCGTCTTGAGGAGCGTTTGAAAGTATGCCTGCTGCCGGAAGCGGCCAGAAAAGCCAAACTGCGTGAAGTGCGTGCCACCGCACGAGCCGCCGCACGGGCTGCCGCCTGAATATCAGCCCGGGGCTTGGTCGCCCACAACGACCGGACCAACTGCCGGAAACGACCGTTAATCACTGGATTAAGCGGGCAGATCAGGCCACTGAACGGCTGATCACAAGGTAAATTCTTAAAGTCTACCCAATCTGTAAGGGAGACCGCCCTGAACACCAGTCGAACCAAAAAAAGGTCGTCAACGCCAACGTAGAGCCGTTTTACCACCCACCGGCAGTCAATGAAAAGGTGCCAATGGGGAGCCAATCCGCAGCCTGACATGGATCGTGTAGGGAGACACGCTACGGATTGCCATTCTCAACAGGACAGGTGAATCAGTGTTGGCACAAAGCTTCTTCAAGTTAACCGGAGTTGGGGGCGTGTAGGACTGACTTTCAGGAAGGGATGGACCTCTGCCAGGGGGGGCGGGTCATCCAAAATAAGGCAAACTGCTGAATCAAAGCCTCCCAGGGTTGGATAAATCGCTGTTTACGACGGGTTAAAACACATCTATAAAGGCTGAAAAGCCGAGTCCAAGGGTGGGTCTCGTTGAGGGCAGGGAGGAAAACCAATCAGGCAGACACAAAACAGGCCGGGCGCAAGCTCGGCCTGTTTTGTGTCTACTGAATCAATCGGTTGCAGGGGAAGGTGCGGTTGCTCTAAAAAGGGACCGAACCTCTCGTCGCTGCATCAATCATCCTAAATCCGGCAGTTGGGCGTGTGTGGCTGGTGCAGGATATTGGTTCACATGGTGAATTGGGAGAAACCGCCGTCACCTTGTTGGTCACAAGGCTTTTTTCCAATTTGCTTGGTGGATCAAGAGGCTGGGGCATGTGCGTACGCCCAACTGCCGGATTTAGGAATATTCCAAAGCGGTGCGAGCCACCGTTTCATCCATATTCATGAGTGGGGAACCCAATTCCATGAGTACCCATATCCCCAGGGAGTCCTGGGAACGCGGCACCAATTTTCTCGGAACACGCTATGCCATTTTGGGCGGGGCCATGTCCTGGCTTTCCGAAAGCCGCCTGGTTTCCGCCATCTCCGAAGCAGGCGGGTTTGGGGTGATTGCCTCTGGCAACATGCCTCCGGAACTGTTTCGCAAGGAGATTCAAAAAACCCGGGAGCTGACTGACAAACCCTTCGGAGTCAACCTGATCACCATGAATCCGGAGCTGCCGGAGCTGGTTCAGGTGACTCTGGACGAAAAGGTCGGCCACTGTGTCCTCGCAGGGGGCGTGCCCGATCCGGGCTCGGTTAAAAAACTCAAGGATGCCGGGATCAAGGTGATTCTCTTCGCCCCCTCCCTGGCCTTCGCCAAACGCCTGGTCCGCAGAGGAGCGGATGCGCTGGTGATCGAAGGTAATGAGGCGGGTGGCCATGTGGGGCCGGTGGCGACGGGTGTGTTGGTTCAGGAAATCCTTCACGGCATTGAGGGTGTCCCGGTTTTTGTGGCGGGGGGGATTGCCAATGGCAAGATGGTGGCCTCTCTGGTGGGGCTCGGGGCGGCGGGATGTCAGCTGGGTACCCGTTTTGTCTGTACCGACGAGTGCATCGCCCACGAAAAATTCAAGAAGGCCTTCATTCGTGCCCAATCCCGGGAGGCGGTGGTGACCGCCCAGTTTGACCCGGCCCTGCCGGTGATCCCGGTGCGGGCTCTGGTCAATAAAGGTACGGAAGCCTTCAACAAGCTCCAGCTGGAGATGGTGGCTGAAGTGAAGTCGGGGCGCATGGAGCGCCACGCGGCCCAGCTGGAGCTGGAAAAATTTTGGGTGGGTGCTCTGAAAAAAGCCGCCATCGATGGCGATATCGAAAATGGGTCGGTGATGGCCGGACAAAGCGTCGGTTTGATCAAATCAGTACAGCCGGTCTCAGAAGTGATGGCAGATCTGGTCTCCTGGCTCTGATGGATGCTGGATAGGGGGGAGGGGAATGAACCGTCTTCCCCTCCCTCTGCCACTTTCTCCCCCCATCAACTATCTTTTTATCGCCATCCCCTACACTGGTGCTCTGACTTCTGCCCTCTGAATCTGACTCCCATCCTCTGAATCTATCTTCCGATCTCTGACTTCCATCCTCTGAATCTACCTTCCGATCTCTGGTTTCTATAGCAATTCGAATCAAGAATTGGACATATGCCGTTGCTTTTTTGCCGTCACCCTTTAGCCGACCTTGTCTATGGGAAAAGGGCACCCATTGCCGCGAATTTCTATTTTCGCAGATT